>JAITXH010000019.1 GCA_031284845.1 Puniceicoccales bacterium
CTTTCTCTGCGGGCTTGGCTTCCTCGGCAACAAGCGAGGGCGCGGCTTCGGCAACTTGTTCCTCCGGCGATGCGGCGGCAGTGGCTTCCAGCACGACCTCGGCATCCGGCGCAGGCGCGATGGCTTCCGCGACGGGCGCAGGCTCGGCTGCCGGTGTTTCGGCGACGGCAGGAACCTCTTCGGCTGTTACTGCTTCGGCGACGGGTGCCGCCTCTGCAATGGGCGCTGCCTCGGCAACAGAAACATCTGCGGCGGGTGGCGCTTTGGCGGCGACGGGTGCGCCTTCGACGGCAGGCGAGACTTCTTCCGGCAACGGCTCAGGCTGTGACGGGCTTATGCCGAGAAATTTCTCCGGCAAATCGGCGACTTTCACATCCTGATGTTTTTCGATGAAATCCAAAACCCGCTGTATGGAATCGGCAAAGTTGGTATTGGGCGTCCTGAATTTGCGCCGGACGGCGGCAACATAGGTGATGCCTTTTGAACCTCTCCGGTAAAGCGTGAACCCGGCTTTGCGCAGGCGACCACGCAGGGTGTTGGCGGTGACGAGCGGGAATGTGCGCTGGAAGCTCAACTCGGCTTCGATCGTGGAGCGCAAAGGCCCGGCGGGCAAGAGTTCGACGGCCTTGCCGGAAAAGCGGAGTTGGTTTGAAGCGCGCACGATTTGCTCTTTGCGTTGCGCGAGTAGAAAATTGCGTGCGGCCTCCAGGCTCTCGAATTGGGCAGGCTCGCCTTCTTTGGGATGCTTGAGCGTGTAGCGCGTGACCTGGGTCATGCGTTGCAGCCATTGGTCAACTTGTTCCTTATCCCGCACGGCCTCGATGCGGCTCGTGAATTTATCAAAAGCCATGCGCGACAGATGGGCGGCGTGGTGCTCGCGCAAGACCTGCTGGTAGCCGTGGTAATTGGGCGGGCCGAGTATCTCTCCGGTAAACCCGCATTTGGAAACCATCAAAAAGTTTCCCTTGGGCGGCTCCACTGCAATGGTCTCCTGGGTGAAAAACAGGTCGAGATACTTTTGCATGACATGCGCGACAGCATCAGACTCGGACAGGAACGGCAGGTGGTCGGGGATGGATTGAAAGAGCCGGGCTTCCTTGTTGTCCTCGGTGTCAAACGGGCGGCAACCGACGACGAAGCGGTCGTTTTTCTCCAGAATGAGCTTGGCGATTTCAAAAAGTTCGTAGGTGCGCAACGAGGACTTGATGGCCTTGGTGAGCACATTGAACGGCTTTTCTTCCGGGAAAAACACGATGTCGGCAACGGGGCTTGGGCGCGGCTGGCGGCGGGAAAAATCTCCCCGGCGCGAGTCTTCTCTGTCCCGTTCGCTGAAGCGGTCATTGTCTCTGTGCTCGCGGCGGGGGCCACGGGCAAAGCCCTGTCCGCCGCCGGCATCATCACGCCGCGCCGGGCGCGGGCCGTCGAAGCGGCGTGCAGGGCGCTGCTCTCCTGAGGACTGGCCGCCGAAGCCGCCGCCGGTTCCACCACCCGAAGGCGGGCGAGCGGAGTAGCCACTGCCGCGTCGGTCGGGCCTGCGGTCATGCCGGAAGCCATCGCCGGAGCCGCCACCGCGTCGCGAATCTTCGCGCGGGGCGCTGTAGTCGCGGGGCGCTGAAGGCGGGCGTGGTGTGCTGCTCGTGGCCCAGTTGGGGCCAAAGCTCAACGATTGGAGTGCGCTCAAGTCGAGCGTGTTTTCAAGGGGATCGTTCGGGACGGACATCGTATCAGCCGTTAAGGAAAAAGAGACCAGAAAGGCGAATTCGCAGCATTAAGCAAGCATTTCGCCGATTCTTTACGGATTTGTTTCACAGGAGAAGCTTGACGCAATATATTGAACGTTTGTTCGTTATTTATTTTTCACTCTCATCCAGCGCCTCTTCGATTGTGCGCCGCAGCGCCTCCAACTCCTCTTGGGACTTGTCTGCCTCGCCCTTGAACGGCTCGAGATAAAACGTATCCGATGCCGCGCCGCGCTCCGTCGTAATCCGCGCAAACGTAATATCGAAGCGGTGTTTGAAAAATATCCGCCCGAGTAAAAACAAGAGGCCGATGCGGTCATTGGTGCCAATTTCCACGATGGTGCGGTGCAACGATATCTCCTGATACACGGCCACTCGCGGGCTTAGCGGCGCGTGCAGGTGCTTATCCTTTGCGGATGCGCCCGCCGTTGATGCCTGCTTGCGTATCGCCGGCTCCAGATCGCGCTGTTGGACCAAGGCCTCCTCTACGTATTGCGCGAATGCCTTGCGCTGCGCCTCCACGCCACCCTTCCCCGCCTTTGCCGAGCTTTCCACCCGGAAGGTGTCTATCGCGATATGGTCTGTGCGTGCAATCGCCTTGCCGCTCAAAATATTCAACCCTGCCACGGCAAACGCTCCGGCGAGCTGGTAGAACAAGCCCTCGCGATCCCATGTCACGATAGTCACCACGGACACGCTCTGGCGGCTGTCTTCCGCCCAGTTGATCACGGGCACGAGCGCACCTTCGCCATGCGCACTCGTGATGGTGAAGAGCAACTGGTTGACCATTTGGATATGCAACTGGACATCCTCCGCGCCGTATTGCTGGAAGTAACGTTCGGGCAGAAGCTCGAAGTGGGCGTCAACCTCTTCTTTTGTGGCAAGTCCTTTTTTGATGATTTCGCGTCGCAACATTTCTCGTGTGTTTGTCTCTGGCCCGTTACGCTCAAACCATGCCAACGTCGCGATAAAAAGTTGGCTGTGCAAAGAATTTTTGTAGTCGTTCCACAATTCCGGTGCCGTGGCGCGGGCATCGCAATACGTGAGCACATACAGGTAACACAGCCGTTGGACCGTCTTCACCCGTGCGGCAAACAACCCGATATTTGCAGGGTCTTCGAGATCGTGCTTTTGCCAAAAAGCCGACATCTCGAGATGCCCCCGGATGAGCCACAGCACTTCCTCGCATGCCGCCGGGCGCACTCCCATGCGCTTGAGGATTTTCGCGGCCAGCACGGCCCCGGTCTCTGCATGGTTTGCCACGCCAAACTGCTTGCCGATATCGTGCAACAACAGCACCAGATAGAGGAGCGCCGGCTCATCCGTCTCCAGCAATGCTGCCCGGTAACGCTCTACCACGGGCGTAGCCCCGGCAAACACGGTGTCCAGTTCGCGCAGGCAAAGCAGCGTGTGCATGTCCACTGTGTAGCGGTGGTAGATCTCGCGCTGCACAAGGCAGTGTATTCCTTTGAACTCGCGTAAAAACCGGCACAAAACTCCCGCCTCGTGCATCTGCGCCACCGTCTCCCCTACCCTCCCGGCATCCGCCAAAATCGCCAGAAAACAATCCACCGTGTGCCGCGCCTGTGCCACCTTGGGAGTGAGCAACGCGATATTTTCGCGCACCAGCCGCAATAATGGAAAATCAGGTTTCAAGCGAAATTGCTGGGCATGTCTAAAAACCCACACCAGCCGTGCCGGATTTTGTTCAAAAACGGACAGGCTCTCTGCCGAAAGCATGCGTCCGCCCCGGATGACAAAACCGTCGAAGGGAATATCTTCGCTGCCCTCCCCTTTGCCTTGATGCCGCGCCTCTGCTTCGATTCTTCCCTCCGCGCTGAAGCGCCATTCCACCGTTCGCGCTGTCTGCAAAATAGTCTCCGCCGCCTGATAGTAAGCACGCATCAAGGTCTCGATTTGGAGCATCCAGTTTTTCCCCGGGAACCCCAATGCCGCCGCCACTGCAGGCTGTTTTTCCAGACTCAAAACCTCCGTGGCCCTGCCTGCCTGAAAATGCAATTCATTGCGCACTCTCAATAAAAACGAATAAGCGCCCGCAGCAGCCTTGGCCTCGGCAGGCGTCAAAAACCGGCGTCCTGCCAATCCTTCGATTCCATTCGGCTCGCCGATGAGCCGTGCCAGCCAGGACAGCGTGTGAAAATCGCGCAGCCCGCCGACCCCGTTTTTGATATCGGGCTCCTGGACGAAGACGCTGCCGCCATAGCGCGCATGCCGTTGCGCCTGCTCCGACATCAGAAAACGCACTTGCCCCTCGATGCCGTCCTCGCGAATCGCGGCATCCGTGGCAACGACCAGTGCATCGAACAACTCACGCGCCCCCGTGATGAAGCGTGCATCCATGAGCGCATTGCGCGTCACGCCATCAGCACGCGCTTCCTCCACGCACTCCTTCACTGTGCGCGACGAATGCCCCACCTTGTATTTCAAATCCCACAGCGGATACAGCACAGCATCGGTGACGCGCCGGCGCAGCGCATCAAGGGCGAGCGGTTCCAGCCTGTCATCGTAGAGCAACATCAGGTCAATGTCGCTCTGCGGGCACAATTCACCGCGCCCGAATCCGCCCAGCGCCACTGCCGCCACGCCCGGCACCGCATCGCCCCCTGTCGCCCTGCGCAGCAGATACACCAGCAACACATCGAGGATCGTCGCCCTCCACCACGCCACCGCCAGCCCCGGCATCCCCTGACGGTGATTGCGCAAAAGAATTTTTCGTTCCAGCGCGAGAAACTTGCGGGCACGCACCAGCCATTCGGCGGACGAGACCGAAGCATCGCCAAGTCCACGTTTTTCAGCGTGCCGGTGGACGCGGTTCAGCAAGGCTTGGGAGTTTAAATTCATGGAAGATGTAAAAAATGTTCCGGCAGCGGAAAAGCAATCCCGGTGCCAAAAATCATTGCGAAATGTGAGAAGTCCTGTTCGCATCCACCGCTTGTTTTACCGCCGCTACAACAGCCGTTTTTTTATTCTTATTAATTTTTTCATAATTTTACTTGCAGGAAGCGCCCAAAACCCTATCCCCCTCCACTCTTTTTTCTTCACTTCATAAGGCAATGCCAACCATCAATCAACTCGTCCGCAAACCACGGATACAGCCAAAAACCAAGTCCAAATCACCGGCTTTGAACAACTCTCCGTTCAGGCGCGGCGTTTGCGTGCAAGTCATGATTCGCACTCCCAAAAAGCCGAATTCGGCCCAGCGCAAAGTCGCCAAAGTGCGCCTCACTAACGGGCAGGAAGTCATCAGCTACATCCCCGATGAAGGCCATAAACTTCAGGAGCACAGCGTCGTCCTCGTGCGCGGTGGTCGTGTAAAGGACCTTCCCGGTGTGCGCTACCACATCGTCCGCGGCCCGCTGGACTGTCAAGGCGTCGAAAAACGCCGCCGCAGCCGCTCCAAATACGGTGTCAAGCGCCCCAAAGCCGCTAAGAGCGCCGCCTAACTATTTTTTTAATTATAGAAAACTCGAAATATGTCACGTCGCCGTCGAGCCACCAAACGCCAGCACCTTCCGGATGCCCGCTATAGCAGTCCGCTGGTCAGCCAGCTAATCAACGTCATCATGAAGCGCGGTAAAAAATCCGCCGCTCAAAGCATCGTCTATGGCGCCATCGAACGCGTCAGCGAAAAACTCGAAAAAGGCGACCCCGTAGAACTTCTTCTGGGCGCGCTCGAAAACTGCCGCCCGAAGCTCGAAGTCAAGAGCCGCCGCGTCGGTGGAGCCACCTATCAGGTGCCCGTCGAGATCACCCACGAGCGCCAGACAAGCATGGCATTCCGCTGGCTCGCAGCAGCAGCCTCCGCCCGCAAAGGCGTTCCGATGACTGAAGCGCTCGCCGCCGAAGTCATAGACGCCTACAACAACACAGGCACCGTCGTGAAGAAACGCGAAGAGACGCACAAGATGGCCCAGGCCAACCGCGCCTTCGCCCACCTGCGCTGGTAAGCACATACTCAAAGGCCGTAAATCAATCAGAAATTAGAAACTAGGAATTAAAAATTAAGAATTGCGCACACGTCCCGCCCGCCCCCGGAATCTTTTTTTCAGAGAGCGCGCAACGCCGACACAGTTCTTAGTTTTTAATTCTTAATTTTTCACACCAACAACAACCAACACACATAACGATCACCATGTCCACGCTCTCTCCCGCCAACTCCGCCGAGCGCAAATTCCCGTTGGAATATACGCGCAACTTCGGCATCGCCGCACACATTGACGCCGGCAAGACCACCACTTCCGAGCGCATCCTTTTTTACTCAGGCGTCGTCCACAAGATGGGCGAAGTCCACGATGGCACTGCTGTCACCGATTGGATGGAGCAGGAACGTGAACGCGGCATCACCATCACCTCAGCCGCCGTCTCCTGCGGATGGACCACAAAGGACGGCCCGTTCGCCAATATCGAACAACGCCTCAACATCATTGACACCCCCGGCCACGTGGACTTCACCGCCGAGGTCGAGCGCTCCCTGCGCGTGCTCGATGGCGCTGTCGCCGTCTTCTGTGCCGTCGCCGGCGTGCAGCCCCAGTCCGAAACGGTCTGGCGCCAGATGAACAAATACCACGTCCCGCGCATCGCCTACATCAACAAGATGGACCGCACCGGGGCAGACTTTTTCCGCGCCGTCAATGACATCCGCACCAAGTTGCGCGGCAACGCCCATCCTCTCTTCATCCCCATCGGCGCTGAAGACCGCCTCAAAGGGCTGGTGGACCTCGTCAAGCAAGTCGCCTACGTCTATGACGAAACCGACCCGCGCGGCATGAAATACAACACGGTGGAAATCCCCGCCGAATTGCAAGCCGACACCAAGAAATACCGCGACGCGCTCCTCGAAGCCGTCGCCGATTACGACGATGTCATTGCCGAAAAATATCTCGGCGGCGAAGAAATCAGCGAAGACGAGATCCGCGTTGCCATCCGCAAAGCCACCATCTCGATGAACTTCATCGGCGTCATCCCCGGGTCCGCTCTCAAAAACAAAGGCGTCCAAATGGTGCTCGACTCCGTCGTGGACTACCTGCCCTCTCCGCTCGACCTGCCGCCCATGAAAGCCTTCACCGACGACGGCGACAAGGAAATCGGCATCTTGCCCGACGACAAAGCCAAAGTCTGTGGTCTGTGTTTCAAGCTTTGGAGCGATCCCTTCAGCGGCCAGCTCGTGTTCTACCGCGTTTACCGCGGCATCCTCCGTAAAGGCGACGCCCTCTACAACCCACGCAACCGCAAGACCGAGCGCATTTCCCGCCTCATTCTCCTGCGCGCCATGGATCGCGAAGAAGTGGACGCCGTCTATTCAGGCGACATTTGTGCCCTCATCGGCCCCCGCGACATCGTCACCGGAGACACTCTTTGTACCCGTGAAGAAGACATCATCCTCGAGCCGCCCTCGTTCCCCGAGCCGGTTATCTCGATGGCCATTGAGCCGAACTCCAAGGCCGACCAGGAAAAGATGTCTCTCGGCCTCCAGCGCCTCTCCGCTGAAGATCCGACCTTCCGCGTCACCAGCAACCCGGAGACCAATCAGACCCTCATCTCTGGCATGGGCGAGCTTCACCTCGAAATCATCGTGGACCGCCTGAGGCGCGAATTCAAAGTCGAGGCCAAATCCGGCAAGCCGCAGATTTCCTACCGCGAGACCATCACCAAGGACGCACGCGGCGTCGGCAAATTCATCCGTCAGTCCGGTGGACGTGGTCAATACGGCCACGCCGAAGTCATCCTCGAGCCTAACCCCGGCAAAGGGCAGGAAGTGCTCAACGAGATCGTCGGCGGCGTCATTCCCAAGGAATACATCAAGCCCACCACCGAGGGCATTATCGAGGCGGCAAACAACGGCACCGTCGCCGGCTATCCGGTGATAGACTTCAAGGCACGCATCGTTTTCGGCTCCTTCCACGAAGTGGACTCCAATGAGCAGGCTTTCAAAATGGCAGGCATTTTCGCGTTCAAAGAAGCGATGAAAAATTGCACGCCTATTTTGCTCGAGCCGATTATGAAGGTGGAAGTCGTCACCCCCGAAGAATACCAAGGGGACATCATGGGCGACTTAAACCGCCGCCGCGGTCAGATTCAGAACATGGAAACGCGCAATGGCGTCTGCACGATTGATGCACTGGTGCCCCTGCAAACCATGTTCGGCTATGCGACCGATGTCCGCTCGCTTTCCAAAGGGCGTGCCTCCTACACAATGGAGCCGACGACCTTCCAGCAAGTGCCGGCCAATCTCCTCAAGGAAATCGTCGAAACGTCTTCCCGCGCCCCGGCTCGCACCTAAGCGCAAAGCGCAAACATCAAAGGCACTTAGCGTCCTTAAGGTCCTCAATGACCTTAAGGACGTTAAGTATATTAACCTAGCGGGCCGCAGAGTGGATGCGGCTAATTGTCCCGGCGCGACCCTGTGCGTTTTTTGTATTGGCTTGCGCGATTATTTCCAAAGCATGGCGCGTTTTCACCTTCCAGCCATGTTTTTAAAATCTCTTCTTTTAGCACGTTCGCTCATCTTCTCCGCAGCGATTGCACCCTTCAGTGCAGTCTTTGCCGCAGAAGACAGCATCACAACCGCGCCCGCGGAAATCACCTTGGCCCGTCCGTCCGGAGAGCCGGAAAAAACGGAAAAGTCCGATTCGGGCGCGAAAGCTGAAAAACAAAAAAAGCAGGGCGAAAAAAACAAAAAAGGCAAACACGGTAAGGCCGTTTCTGATAAGCCGGGGAAAGACGCCTCCCCCAGTAAAGAGACCCCGCCTCCGGCAAAAAGCGCGGAGCCGACCGATCCTGAATCCATCGAAAATAAGGCTCTTCAAAAGGAACTCGCCAGACTCACCCTCGAGAAAAACCTGATTGAAGCTAAGCTCGCCCTCGCCGAAGCGCAGCGCCGCGAATCCATCGCCTCCGAGCGCGCCAAAATTGATCAACGTTACGCGCGCACCGCTGCCGAAAACGCCGCCAAAAACGAAGAAAAATCCCGCATCGAAAGCGACCTCGCACTCCAGTCCGCCAAGGCAACCGTCCAACTCACGGAAAAACTCAACCGCGTGCGCGATCTCGAAATCGAATCCAAGATACTCAAATCCGAGCAGGAAAACGCCCTCGTGCGCCACAACGCGATATTGGCCAAAATCAATGCCGAGTTGTCCAGTTTCCAGAAAAAACAGGAAATCTCAAAAATCGCCCTCAAGTCCGCCCCCAAATACCTGAAAGAGCCGCTCGTGCAAGGCACCCTTTACATCAGCGACAGGCGCATCCCGCTGAATGGCGTCGTCACCCGCGTCATGTCGGACTACATCATCGAACGCATTAATTTTTTCAATAACCAGAACAGCGAACAACCCATCTTCATCGTCATTGACCGCTCGCCCGGCGGCTCCGTCTCGGCGGGTTTCCAGATATTGAAAGCGATGGAGAGCAGCAAAGCGCCCGTGTATGTGGTCGTGAAAGGGTATGCAGCGAGCATGGCCGCCGTCATCACCACTCTTGCCGAGCGCTCTTACGCTTACAACAACACCATCATCCTGCACCACCAGATGAGCACAATGCTCTACGGCAACATGAGCGATCTGGAAGACCAGATGAAAGTCGCCCGCCAATGGTATTCACGCCTCGCCACCGCAGTGTCGAAAAAAATGGGCGTCTCGCTGGAAGAATTCACCAAACAGATGTATGTCAACTTCGCCAGCGGCGACTGGGAAGAATTCGGCGACCACGCCAAAAAGCTGAAATGGGTGAACAACATCGTGGATCGCATCATCGAAACCAGCGTCGCAGACATCCGCCCCACGGAGCGCACACAACGGGCACAGCCGCACCACGGATTCGACCCCGACGAATACGAATACAAGCTGGATGACGGAGGCCGCCCCTATATCCAACTGCCCCTGCTCGACCCGTTCGACGCCTGGTGGATATACGACAAACGCAACCAGTATCGCGCCTGGTAAGACTCGCCGCAGGCGACGGAGGAAGCGTAAAGCTGTTGACAATCCCGACACTCAACGGCACCAAGCCCACCCCGTCACCCGCAACAGTGACACCCAAAACCATTTTTTCCTAACACACATGTCAACAATCGTCGAAATACACGGCCGCGAGATACTTGATTCGCGCGGTAATCCCACCGTTGAGGTGGAAGTCGAACTCGAAAGCGGTGCCATCGGACGCGCCGCCGTTCCATCCGGTGCCAGCACCGGCGAACACGAAGCTCATGAACTGCGCGACTCTGACGTCCCCGCCAAAGAGTTTGCCAAAGGCGTGGACGCGAAGAAGCGCTACCTCGGCAAGGGCGTTCTCAAAGCCGTGCAAAACGTGAATGAGAAAATCGCCCCCGAACTCGTCGGCTTCGACGCCCTCGACCAAGTCGGCGTAGACCGTGCCCTGATCGCACTTGATGGCACTCCCACCAAGTCCAGCCTCGGTGCCAACGCCATCCTCGGCGTCTCCCTCGCCACCGCCCAGGCCGCTGCCCAAGCCGTCGGTCTGCCGCTCTTCAAATACCTCGGCGGCCCCAATGCCAAAGTGCTTCCCGTGCCGATGATGAACATCTTGAACGGCGGCGCTCACTCCGATGCACCCATTGACTTTCAGGAGTTCATGATCGTCCCCGTCGGTGCGCCCACCTTCCGCGAAGCGCTCCGCTATGGTGCAGAAATCTTCCACTCCCTCAAAAAAGTTCTTAAAGAAAAAGGCCTCGCTACCGCCGTCGGTGACGAAGGTGGCTTCGCACCCAAGCTCGCCAGCACCACTGACGCCCTTGATGCCATTTCGCTGGCTATCAAAAACGCCGGTTACAAGCTCGGCAAAGATATCTACTTCGCACTCGATGTCGCCTCCTCCGAGTTTTACGACGCCAAGAGCAAGAGCTACATCTTCAAGAAGTCCGACGGGCGCAAACTCTCCGGAGACGAAATTGTCGCCTTCCACAAAGAGCTTGCCCAGAAGTATCCCATCATCTCCATCGAAGACGGCGCAGCCGAAAACGATTGGGCGACATGGAAAAAGCTCACCGACGCCATCGGCGACAGGGTGCAACTCGTGGGCGACGACCTCTTCGTCACCAACACCGAATTCCTCAAAAAAGGCATCGCGACTGGCACCGCCAACTCGATTCTGGTGAAAGTGAACCAAATCGGTTCCCTCACCGAAACACTCGACGCCGTGGAACTCGCCAAAGAAGCGGGCTACACCGCCGTCATCTCGCACCGTTCCGGTGAGACAGAAGACGCCACCATCGCCGACATCGCCGTGGCCACCAATGCCGGGCAGATCAAGACCGGCTCACTCAGCCGCTCCGACCGCGTTGCCAAATACAACCAGCTCCTGCGCATCGAAGAACAACTGGGTGCCAGCGCCGTTTACGGCGGCAAGCTCACCAAGCTCGGCTTCTAAAACCCAGCCGCAGCGGGAACGAAAGTCCTCGCTCGGCGGTGAAAAAAAATCCCCGGACGGCAAGCGCCTCCGGGGATTTTTTTTGTCACCGCTCGAAGATTACAACCGCACAGGCATTCCCGCCGCCTGCAAAGCTTCCTTAGCCTGCCGGATGGAATACGTGCCAAAGTGAAAAATGGAAGCCGCCAGCACCGCATTAGCATGCCCCAAGCGCACCACATCCACCATGTGCCCGAGGTGCCCCGCACCACCGCTTGCGATCACAGGCACAGACGCCGCCTCACTCACGCGCCGCGTAAGCTCAATATCGTAGCCCGCCTTAGTCCCATCGCAATCCATGCTCGTAAGCAGGATTTCCCCGGCACCCAGCTCCACTACGCGACGCGCCCACGCCACGGCATCCAGCTCCGTGCGATTGCGCCCGCCGTGCGTATAGACGCGCCACGAAGCACCGTCGGGCTCCCGACGGGCATCAATGGCGACGACGATGCACTGGTTGCCGAATTTACGGGCCGCATTGAGCACAAGCAAGGGGTCATTGATAGCCGCAGTGTTCAGCGACACCTTGTCCGCACCGGCATTGAGCATCCCGCGGATGTCTTCCACCGAGCGCAGGCCACCGCCCACGGTGAGCGGCATAAACACCTCGCCGGCGGTGCGCTCGACTACATCCCGCATGATGTTCCGCCCGTCGCTCGATGCCGTGATGTCCAGAAAAACAAGCTCATCGGCACCCTGCTCTTCGTAGGCGCGGGCTGATTCGACAGGATCGCCGGCGTCGCGGAGTTCTTCAAACCGGACACCTTTGACGACACGCCCGGCTTTGACGTCCAGACAGGGAATGATGCGCACGGAAAGCATGGAAAAAGTAAAAAAAAGAGACAGGGGAAATGAAGTCCGGCGCACGGCGACACAACTCCAAACCCGCATATTTCGTCTTTTCCGGGGCACTTGGTTTTTGACAATACCCCGCGATGCCGTTTGCCTCCGCCGTTCACAATGGCAGAAGGCTCATATCAAGTAATCGCACGGCGCTGGCGGCCACGGCAATTCGACGAAATCGTCGGGCAGGAGCACATTGTCCGCACCCTGAAAAACGCGATTGAGAACAATCGCATCGGGCATGCCTACCTCTTCGTCGGCCCGCGCGGCACCGGCAAGACCACCACGGCACGCATTTTTGCCAAAGCGCTCAACTGCACCGATGGCCCCAAGGCCAACCCGCCCGCCGACGACCCCGTTTGCCAGGCCATCGTCGCAGGTTCCTGCATGGACGTCATCGAGATTGACGCCGCCACCAACCGCAGCATCGAAGACGCCAAAACCATCCGCGAGGAGTGCCAGTTCGCACCCACGCAATGCAAGTTTAAGATTTTCATCATAGACGAAGTCCACCAGCTCACCAAAGAAGCCTTTAACACCCTGCTCAAAACGCTCGAAGAGCCGCCCCCGCACATCAAGTTCATCTTTGCCACCACCGAGTCCGACAAAGTCCTTCCCACCATCACCTCGCGTTGCCAGCGTTTCGAATTTCAACCCATCCCCGAAGAAAAAATCGCAGGCCGGCTCGCGCAAATCGTCACTGCCGACGGCGTCGAAGCCACGCCGGATGCCCTGCTCGCCATCGCCCGGCTCGCCAACGGCGGGATGCGCGATTCACAATCCATCCTCGATCAGGTGATTTCCTTTTGCGGGAAAAAAATCTCCGCCCGCGACGTGCTCGATATTTACGGCCTGGCCTCTGATGAAGACATCAATGCCTTGACCGGGGCAATGGCGGCGGGCGATTTTGCCAAAGTCGTCGAGTTGTCCGACAAGCTCGTCACCGAAGGGCGCGACCTCCTGCGTGCCCTCCAGCACACGCAATCCCGCGTGCGCGAAGTCCTGCTCGCCTCGATACGCGACGGCGGCCAGACCACTGCCCTTGGCGCACCGCTCACCACCGAGCAGCTACTGCGCATGCTGGAGACCCTGCAGGCTGGTGAAGCCGGAGTGCGAGGCGGACTTTCTGAACGGGCCAATTTTGAAGTTACGCTCCTTAAAGCCGTGGAGCAAAGCCGATCCCGGGCGATAGATACGCTCATCAAAGAAATCGCCAGCCTCGCAGCCGGACTCCCCCATGAGTCCGGCCAAAAAAAAATAGACCGGGCGCAAGCACCTGAATCCTCGCCTGCGCCTCCCCCGGAAGCCGGGGAAGCTCCACCGCCTCCGGTAAAAAAAAACAAAACTCCACAGGGCAACAGACAGGATACGCCTGAAACGCTCCACGCTGCTGACGCGCAACCGGAGTTGGACGAAAGCCGCCCCGCCACGATTGCACCCCCCGCCACGCCGCCGCCCGCCGCACTCCCGGAGTCCGTGCCTGCTTCTCCGCCCAGAGAGCCGGACCCGCGGGAAGATGCACAATCCGCCGCTTATGATGAGGGGCCGCCATTGGAATCTTTAGGAGGGGCAGACGAATCCTTCGCCGATAGCGGCGAGACCTCCGGGGGAATTGTGAAACAGGAAGAGAAACAAATCCCGCCATCCTATCCCGGGACAGAAGATTTTGACAAAGCCGTGGCCTCACTCCCGCCTGCCATGCTGAGTTTGCTCACTGAGGAATTGCACGCCCGGTTCAAAGTCCTCTCTGTGCTTCCGGAAAACTCGATTTTGCGAAACTGACTCTCGAAACCGGAGGCTTCCGGGAAAAGCGCCAGCCGGAACGCTTCACCGGTGGTTGTGCATACTTAGAGCCTGTTTACAATCTCTTGAAAAACACGTTGCGCCGTGTATTGAGAGCACCGACTCTAAGGACATTAACCCGATTTCTGTTATTGGGGCTTATTTTGGATGAATTCCTGATTTGCAATAAGTTGCAACTCTTAATTCCAGCACATCACCCGTTTGCCACCAAGATCTCCCAAAGGCGCGGCAGACCTTCTTTGGGTAATTTCATGCCCATCAAACTGGGTGTTGAAGAGGTCAACTCAACGTTGGCACAAGTGCATGAAGAGGTCTTCCTTATGAGCTAGCAACAAGTCGTAACAGCGGTGAAGCGTGCGTCGGAAACGGCCCGCAGGTCGGTGCTCAAGAGCGAATCAAGCGCGCTTTTGCCGAACCATTCGCGGTGCAAACGCCAGCGTAGTCAATTCTGGCTGTGTCTTTCGTGTGACACCACACGGCAACAATCAAATGAAATTCCCAATGATTTCATTATCGGATCTGCTCAAAAAACGTGGATTGAGCTTACCCAATCCCCATAAAATTAAAATGCTTCGGCGCAGCGATCATGAAGCTCCTCTTTCAAAATGGATACGAAATGGATACGAAATGGGAAATTTGATCTTTTGAAAAACATCAACAGTGTCAGGGTAAAAAAGACATACAGGGTGCGAATACATTATTTCATTCATCGCATTGGAAAAAAATACTTGGAGTCTATAAAGTTTGTGCCGAGGGAAGGGAGATTGAAACTATCCTCGGTCTTCGCGGAGAGTTGGAAAAGAAGATTTCAACGGTTTATGCTAATAGTGCAAAATCTTACTATATTCTTGAAAAAGTATCCGGATTTGAAGCTTTAGAACAAAGAGTGATAACAGATTGGGAAAACAGAGCTAGAAAATGGGATCAAAACTATAAAGAAAGAGAGATCTTGGAAATACGCCCTAAACGTTTTGTAAAAGAATTCACGAACTATCTTGATATAATTTTAGAATTCAATGAATTAAAAGCGTTAATTTTAGACAAAGATTCAGATTCGATTTGGAAGAACAAGTTATCTTCCGTGAGCGGAGTTTATTTGATTCTCGATAGCAAAACGGGAAACCAGTATGTAGGTTCAGCCTATGGAAAGGAAGGCACCTAGGGGCTTTTGGCAGAATACACAAATACAGATGGGTGCGGAGGGAACGAACAGCTAAAAGAACTTATTAATAAGGATAAAGAATATAATCAAAATTTTCAATTTTAGAAACACTCTCGAGCAATCTGACAAAAAAGAAGTAATAGCTCACGAAAAACAATACAAAGATAAATTAGACACTTGGGCCTTCGGATTAAATTCGAACTAATATTTTTTATCGTGAAAAGTTATCCACTGAAATTCTGACTATCTGCAAAACGAGCTTTACAAGTATCCAAAATGCTAATTAATAGAGATATGGTTCAACGTACATCCACAATTTTGTTCGAAAAAGCCTTGCTCGAAATGCTGGAGTCCGTGTCATGAGAAGGCATCACGCGTCACTATTACCCCGAACTCATGCCTCTTAAACCACTCGACCTGCATCTTGAGCACTTCGAACAAAAAATAAATTACAATCAAGTTTTAACGCACATCACGAAAACTGATGAAATCAGGGGGGGGCAAAATTTATTTTTCATCGGAAGAAGTCGGCTCCACTAATTTTTCCAGATTTTTGATGCGCCTGGATAATTCCTTATCGGCCTTCTCCCGCGTAGATTTTTTTCCAGAACATTTGGGATTGGGATTATCTTTGCGCGCCTTTAGCAAATCGGTGAATTTCTTTGCAAACAGGGCGGCTTTGCTTCGATGAATTGTGAGATGTGTTTCAACAAGCATCAGCAATTCTTCCGGCTCATTGCTCGCAAGTATGCGCTCTTCGCACAACACAGACATTCCGGGCGCATCGCTCCGACTCAGATAATCCAGCGCATGCTCGTTGTGAATGTGAGCAAGATAGTTTCCCTGCTTTGTTTCATTTAGAAAAAATGAAGCCAATTGCTCGGCAGCATCGTTTTTGTACGTCTCTCAAAAACGCATGGCTATCGCACCAATTTTCCGCGGAAGAACAGATTTTGTGCTGATTTCAAAAAGAAGTATCCGGAGTATTCCTGAGGAGATTTCGGCACGGGTCGCCGGGCGATAAAGATTGGAAAATTCGTCCTCACCGATTTCGTGCGCAACAAGATAAGTGTTTGCCCATGCATTTCCACTATTCCCCTGCGGCAAACAAATGGGGGTATCATCGGCGGTAGCGGCGACGAGAGTTGGAATCGCCGCCATCCTCGAAACTGTTAAAGAATCGAAAATCTCTTCGAGAATGGCATCTATCCCAGAGCTGCCGGCGACGAGGAATCTTCCGCAATTTACGGCTCTGAAAAACGTGTATTCGTTTACCCCGAGTTTCCGAAGCACAGCCGCTTTTGGCAAAATCCAGAGGAGTTCCTGATGCCGGGGATATTCTTTATAGGTGTTTCTCTTTATCTCCAGCAAGGTATCCAATGCCGCCACCGTCCGAGCGTCGGGCGCGTGACCGGGGGGCATCTTCAACGGGTTCTGCACGCCATCCACCCGCCTTTGCACTGCGGTCAACAAGCGTTGCACGTCATCGCGCTCCACCATTCCTCCGGTGTGTTCTTAAGAAAATAGTCGAGGCGGGCAGCGTATTCTTTCCAATCGCCGGATTTCAGAACTGCATCCGTCGCCTGATTGTAAGCTTCTCGAGCTAAGAACGAAACAGCAGCAGTGAAGAGTTCTTTTTTGTCGGGAAAACGCACGAGCAATTGTGCTGCGAGTTTGTTTGCAAGTGCGGTGTCTCCATGTTGGTAAATCTGCGCCGCAAGAATGAAAATTTGCGCCTTCGTTTTCGCTAAATCAACCTCGTAGTTATCATTGGTGAGGCCAATGGACTTTAGTTGGCGGAGAATCACGGAGACATCTGATTCCAAGTTGGCAGCAGGCTGTTCGAGGATGGAGTTCGCCGCTTTTGGGGGGAATTCTTCCAATACAAAGTCGTTGACGCGGATAGTCCGGATGTGCTCCCACGATTGAGAGCGGAGCCAGAAGCGTGTCTGAAAAATTATGTAAATAGTTGGACTACTTCCGTGAAATCGGCACTCGCGGCAACGGTGGATTTCGACGGTGTGGCGGCATCTGCGCTCAGGACATTCGGTGTGGATACAAATAGAAATCCGGCGACAAAGGCGGAAAAAAGAAAAACGGGAAGAATCTTTGGAGTGGGTATTGCGGGAAAGACAAGTGCGTCACGGTGTGCTGCTCATCCGTTTTACTGACAAGGTGTTTCTTTCTTCGCCATTTTCCGGTTTCATTGCCTTGCCGTTGCGATTTTTTGACACCCGCCCCGCTGCTTCTTAATTGCCCTTTTTCATTTCCCGCTTACCAAGCCCGTTTTA
>JAITXH010000024.1 GCA_031284845.1 Puniceicoccales bacterium
CTCCTTGTCACTACGGACAAAGGTCTCTGCGGCGCTCTCAATGCCAATCTGTTCCGCCTCCTCGCCGACATCCCTGCCACCGCCAAGTTCGTAGCCGCCGGGCGCAAGGGCGCACAGCATCTCGCACGCACGGGACGCACCCTGCTGGCAGATTTCGCCATCTCCGATCGCGTGAACTTTTCTGAAGTGCGTGCGCTTGGCGAATACCTCATCAAGCAATACCTTGAGCACCAGATAGACACCCTCGAAATCCTTTTTCCGCGTTTCAAAAACACCCTCATTCAGGAGCCAGTGCTCCAGCCAGTGCTCCCCCTCGCCAACATCGGCTCTATCGCCTCCTCCTCCCACAGTGCCGATGGCACCGATGCCGTGCATGGTGACACCCGGGAGATGGCCTTTGAACCCAGCGCGGCGGATGTCCTCGGGCAACTCCCGGCCTTATTTTTCAAGCACACCCTCTATCATGCGATACTGGAGGCAAAAGCCTCGGAGCACTCCGCACGCATGGTGGCGATGAAGGCGGCGACGGACAATGCGAAGAAAATCACGGAAAGCCTCACGCTTGATTATAATAAAGCGCGACAGGCCGCCATTACTCAGGAAATCAATGAGATCACTGCCGCAGTGTTCGTGAAGTAGGGCAGGGGCATTATAACCCCGGCAATCCTTTTTTGGGGTGGTTTTTTTATCTACAGGCGGCTTAGCGTCCGGGAGCGGGTGTCGTGCGTTCTTTGCCAAGCAGCCATTGCAAATCGGCATAAACCACTAGGCGCTCTTCAGCATCGGCACTCTCACTTGCCTTTTGAATGGCATCTTTGAACGCTGTCTTATCCCCGCGCCAACGTGCTACTGCGGCCAATGCCACATGAGCGCGTGCGTTGGCTCTGAGCGCCAACGATGCTTTCGCCCATTCTTCGGCCTGTTCGTATGTTTCGATTGAAACGGAAAAGGTCTGCCGGGTCTCTAGATGCGCAGGCGGCAGGCGCTCTGGAGTCCGCCCGGAGGGCGTTTCGCGGTTTCGCGGGGAATTCGCAGGACGCACGAGCTGCCACGCCGCGCCGGCTAAGGCATCCGGCTCTCCGGCGTTTTCCTGCACGAAATTTTTAAGCGCAACACGGGCGGCATCTTCGCCGGATTTTTTGGCGATTGCGTCAAGTTTGCCGTCAAAAAAATACTCCATCCGCGTTTTGCGCGACAAAGCCGGATTCGCCGGGATTTTATCCACAAGCGCGATCACAGCGTCATGGTCGCCTTTCCCGCGCAACACGGGCAAAAGGTAAAGTAACTCCGCCCGTATCCGCATCGGCTGGGCGTCTCCAGCTAGCGCGTCCACGAGTTGCCCGGCCAGCACTCCGGCCTTGGCGTAATCCTTTTGTGCCATGCGGACATGGTATTGCAGGGAGACGCGGGTGGTGGCACGCATGGACTCCGGGTAATGTCCCGCCAGAGAGTCTGCCACCACACAAGCGCCTTCGTAGTCGCCTGCGGCGATCCGCTCTTCGTAGTCCTCGAAAGCCCGTTCGCGGGTAGCTTCCGCGGTTTTGTCGGGCTGCCCGGTGTGCGGCGCATCCGGCGTGCCCGTGCCGCGGGAGAAGAACGTCATGGTCGCTGCCATTCCCGCAAACCACACCGCGAGCATGCCGCCGAAGCAGCATGCGAGTTTCACGGTATTCCTGCGGGCTGGACGGCTCAAAGCTTATAGAACTGTTCCCAGCCCGGGCGAGGCGGGACGCCGTCGAGCAACTGGTTTGCCACCTCGTGATTCGTGATTTTTTTCGTCACGGGATCGAAGTCCAGCTTGGCATTCACGCGTTGTGCGATGACACCCAGTGCCATTGTTTCGCACAGGGGGCCGGAGACGGAAAACGGCGAGCGGGTCTTTTCCTCACCGAGCGCGGCGAGCAAGAAGTTTTTGTAATGGTCCGACGGGCTTTTGGGCACGGTGGGCAGCTTGAGCGATTTGGCTTTGTCTTTCTCAAGGATTTTGAGCGTTGTGCCGTGTGTGCCTCCCTGGAATGTGAGGCCGTCGCTGCTGTAGATTTCCTTGCCGTTGGTGGGGGCTTTCGCGCCTTTGCCTTTAATTCCTGAGCCGCCGCCGGGAGGCGGAATGTTCGCATCCACCTCCACTTCGCCTGCATTGGAGGGCAGCGGGGGCAGGTTCTTCTGCCCATCATACCATGTGAGCGTGACGGGCGGCTTGTCTCCGCGTGCGGGGAACTTGAAGGCGAGCGTCGAAGCCTGCGGGAAGATAAACGGATTGTGCCCGACGATCTTCACCGGATTGATTTCGGTCGGCAGTCCCAATTCGAGAAATTCGTGTGCAGTGTCAAAGATGTGTGCGCCCCAGTCACCGAGGGCACCGTTGCCGAAGTCATACCAGCAGCGCCACTCGCCGTTGAGATAGCCGTCGTTGAACTTGTGGTCGAGGGCCGTGGCGAGCCAGGCGTTCCAGTCAATCCAAGCGGGGGTGGGTTGTTCCGGGAAATAATCTTTCAGGCCGATGAACTTCGGTTTGTGCCAGCGGCGAGCGGCGTTCATGTGGGCATTGATCTTGGTGATATTTTTGATGATGCCCGCTTCCGTCCACGCTTTGAATTGGAAGTAGTTGGCCGCAGAGTGCCCTTGGTTGCCCATCTGGGTCACGACTTTGTATTTCTTTTCAGCGGCGATGAGGAGGCTGATTTGCTTGACGCTGTGCGCCACAGGTTTTTCGACATAGACGTGCTTGCCAAGAGACATAGCCAGAATGGCTGCAGGGAAGTGGGAGAAATCTGGCGTGGCGACAAGCACGGCTTCGATATCGTTGCCCACTTTGTCAAACATCTGGCGGAAATCTTTAAAACGGGGGACATTGGGGTATCGCTTCAAGACACCTTGGGTGCGCGGCGCACCAATTTCGGTGTCGCACAGAGCGACGACTTCGGCGAGGCCAGTTTTGGCAAACTCGGAAATGTCGGATGCGCCTTGATTGCCGATGCCGATGTAGGCGATTTTTACTTTTTGGCCGGGTTTCTTTTCGCCGGCGGCAGCGAAGATTCGCGGCGTCGCGGAAGCGATGAAGGGGAATGCGCCGGCGGCGAGAATGCCCTTGATGAAAGAGCGGCGTTGGATCGTTGAGATGGTGTTGTTCATGGAAGTCGTTTAGCCTTGGAAAATTGGACAATCCTCCCGCTCTGGTGTCGTCCCGCAGGAGTGATGGTAGTAAAACAAATTCAGACGATTGAAGTTCCCTTCCCGTATTTTCAGCGGACTGAATTGAGCGAATTCGCGTGAAATATCCGGGGCAGCGCTTACTGTTTTCCACCTTTTCCGGCATTTCAACTTTCCGAATGACTCAAGACTACTTGCAACGTTTCGCCGGTGTGGGGCGACTTTACGGACGCGACGGACTGGCGCGACTCGCCGCCGCGCATGTCGCCGTCATCGGGCTTGGCGGCGTCGGCTCGTGGGCTGCCGAGGCGCTTGCCCGATCGGGCGTCGGCGCACTCACCCTCGTGGACATGGACGATGTGTGCCTGTCCAATACCAACCGCCAATTGCACGCGCTGGACGGCACCGCGGGGCAACCCAAAGCCGCCGTGTTGAAGGCGCGGGCGCAGGCGATTAACCCTGCCTGCCAGGTAGAGGCTGTTCAGCGTTTTTTCACGCCATCCTCAGCCGGGGAAATTCTCGCCACCGCCAGACCGTTAAGCGCGGTCGTTGATGCCATAGACAGTCTGGCAAACAAATGCCTCCTGCTCGCGCAATGCCGCACGCTGAAGCTCCCCGTCGTATCGAGCGGCGGATGCGCAGGCAAACGCGATGCCACCGCCGTGCGCGTGACAGATATGGAAGAGAGCAGGAGTGACCGCTTGCTGAAGTTCGTGCGCAAATGCCTCCGCACGGAATACGGCTTCCCGCGCGAAGGGAAAAAGTTCGGCATCCCCTGCGTGTGGTCTCCGGAGTTGAGCGCAGGCGACCCCGACGGCTGCGCATCCTCTTTGCCGGGAGCATTGACCGACGGAGACGAGCTGCATCCAAACTGCGAATGGGGCTACGGCACAGCAGTATTCGTATCAGGCGTCTTCGGCTTCGCCGCCGCCGGAATCGTCGTAAACAAGATTGCCGCCGGAGAATGGGGCTGACCTCAATGCCTTTTTCCGGGTTGCCCGCTCCCCGCCAAATATGCGGGCCTGAAAAAAACTGCTTGCAATCGCGTTCTTATTTGCCATGCAGAACCGTTCCACCGCTTTCACAAGCCACTTTCACAATTCCATATAACGCAACAGCACATGTCCGAGCGCATCAACTTCGGAAAACTGCGGGATGTCATTGACCCGCCGAATCTCATTGAGAACCAGCTCAATTCCTACGCGGAATTCCTCCAAAAGGATACCGTGCCCAGTCAACGCAGGCCTTACGGTCTCGAAGCTGTGTTCCGGGAAACATTCCCCATCGAGAGCTACGATGGACGCTGCACGCTGGAATACGTCAATTACACCCTTTCCACGCCCAAAAACACCGAGACGGAGTGTATCCGCGAAGGCACTACCTACTCCATCTCGCTCCAGCTTAAACTGCGCCTCCGCGAAGAAGGCGGCCAAGTCAAAGACGAAGAGATCTACATGGGCGAAGTCCCCATGATCACCGCCAGCGGCTCCTTCATCGTCAACGGCGCCGAGCGCGTCATCGTCAGCCAGTTGCACCGCAGCCCGGGTATCTGTTTTGAAGAAACCCCGCACACCAGCGGCAAGATGCTGCAATCTTTCCGCATCGTCCCGGACCGCGGCACCTGGCTTGAAGTCCAGTTCGACCAACAAGATTTGCTCTATGTCTATGTGGACCGCCGCCGTCGTCGCCGCCGCTTCCTCATCACCACACTCCTGCGCGCACTCGGCTACGGAGCCGATAAAGACATCCTCAACCTCTTTTACAAGACGGAGTCCATTAAGATCAAAGACGCCATCGGCGACGAAAACATCGCCGATTACGTCCTCATCGAAGACATTGTGGATGCCGAAAAAGGCATCGTCCTCGCCCGCGCATTTGAACCGTTGACCAGCACCATCGTCCGCTCTATCGAGAAAATCGGCATCGGCACACTCAACGTCATTGACACCTTTGTTGACGACAGCGCCATCATCCGATCCCTCAAAAAAGACCCCACGCGCAACGAAGAAGAAGCGCTCAAAGATATTTACAAAAGACTGCGCCCCGGCGAACCGCCCACCATCCCCAATGCACGCGCCCTCATCAAGCGCCTCTTTCAGGATACCAAGCGCTACGACCTCGGACGCGTCGGACGCTATAAACTCAACCAGCGCCTCGGCCTGAATCTCAGCGAAGAGACCCGCGTGATCACGCCGGAAGACATCGTCAAGGCAACGCGCTTCCTGTGCGGCATCAGAACCGGCAACATGGAAGCATGGAAAAGCGACGTCGCCTCCGTCGCCAAACAAAACAAGAAAAGCCTCCGCAAACAGGCCGAGCACGAAGGCACCCGCGGCTTCATGGACGACATTGACCACCTCGGCAACCGCCGTATCCGCAATGTCGGCGAACTCCTCGCCAACCAATGTCGCATGGGCCTCGCCCGCACCGAACGCCTCGTCCGCGAGCGCATGTCCATGTATGACCAGAGCGTGGACACCGTGACTCCGCAAAAGCTCATCAACCCCAAAGCACTCAGCACGGTCATCCGGGACTTCTTCGCACGCAGCCAGCTTTCCCAGTTCATGGACCAGATCAACCCCTTGTCCGAACTGACCCACAAGCGCCGCATTTCCGCCCTCGGGCCCGGTGGGCTTAACCGCGACCGCGCAGGCTTTGAAGTGCGCGACGTCCATCCCTCGCACTACGGGCGCATTTGCCCGATTGAGACGCCTGAAGGCCCGAATATCGGCCTCATCAATTCACTTTCCACCTACGCCCGCGTCAACGAATTTGGTTTCATCGAGACCCCCTATCGCAAAGTCGAAAAAGGACGGGTCACCAACGAAATCAAATACATGGACGCCTACGAAGAGGAGGAATACAACATCGCGCAGGCCAATTCCGAGATGGACGAAAAAAATCATCTCATCGGACGCGTCACCGTCCGCGCCAAGAAACCGCAAGGCGGCGTGCTTTCCCGGGACGTTCTCGAGATTGACCCGAAGGAAGTCCACTACATGGACGTCTCGCCAAAGCAGCTCGTTTCCGTCGCCGCAGGCCTCATCCCCTTCCTCGAACACGACGACGCCAATCGCGCCCTCATGGGTTCAAACATGCAACGCCAAGGCGTGCCGCTTCTGCAAACCGAAGCCCCCTTTGTCGGCACAGGCATTGAGAACCGTATCGCCTCCGACTCCAAGACCGTCGTCCTCGCCGAAGCTGAGGGTATCGTCGCCCAAGTGGACGCCAAGCGCATCATCGTCACCACAGACGGCAAAGCGCCGACCAACCTCGACAAAAAATCGAAGAGCGATCCCAAAAAGGGGATTTACATTTACGACCTGCGCAAATTCCTGCGCTCAAACGCCGCCACCTGCTTCAACCAAAAGCCCATTGTCACCAGAGGCCAGCCCGTGAAAACAGGGCAGGTGCTCGCCGACGGAGCCGGCACCGACAAAGGCGAACTCGCCCTCGGGCGCAACGTCCTCGTCGCCTTCATGCCTTGGAACGGGTATAACTTCGAAGACGCCATTCTCCTCAGCGAGCGCCTTCTCAAAGACGACGTCTTCACCTCCATTCACATCGAAGAGTTTGATGTCACCGCACGCGATACCAAGCTCGGCCCGGAGGAAATCACGCGGGACATCCCCAACGTCGGCGAAGAGGCCTTGAAAAACCTCAACCGCGACGGCGTCATCCGCATCGGGGCCGAGGTAAAGCCCGGCGACATCCTCGTCGGCAAGATTACGCCCAAAAGCGAAACCGAACTTGCACCGGAAGAAAAACTCCTGCGTGCTATCTTCGGCGAGAAAGCCGCTGACGTGAAGGACACCTCGCTCATCGTCCCCTCCGGCATTTACGGCATAGTCATGGACGTGAAGACCTCCAGCCGCACAGACAAGGAAGTCGAAAAACTTTCCCAGTCCGACCAGCGCCGCCAGTTGAAAAAAGTGAACGAAGACCACCGTTCCCAAAACGAAAAACTGCGCGACGATCTCACCGAATCGCTCTCCAATATTCTGCTCGGCGAAAAAATCCCGCTCGATGTCAGTAACGCCGAGACCGATGAAGTCATCATCCCGGCCAACCGCAAAATCACCAAGACACTCCTCCGCCGCCTCGCCGCCGTCTCGCGCAGCATCAAGATGGAAAACTCTCCCGTGAAGATCAAAATCATGGAGATCGTGAACAACTACCAGCACCGCTTTGACGAACTCGAAACGGAACTGGCACGCAAGGTGGAAGGCATCGAAGCAGGGGAAGACGAAAACGGAGCTATTAAAAACGTCAAAGTCTATGTCGCTGCAAAACGCAAAATTCAAGTGGGCGACAAGATGGCAGGCCGCCACGGTAACAAGGGCGTCGTAGCCCGTATCGTCCCCGTCGAAGATATGCCCTTCCTCCCGGATGGCACTTCCATTGATATTTGCCTCAATCCGCTCGGTGTGCCTTCGCGCATGAACGTCGGACAGGTCTTGGAGACACACATGGGCTGGGCTTGCAAAAAGCTCGGCCTTAAAGTCGCCACACCGATATTTGACGGTATCCCGGAAGTCACTATCCGCGAATACCTCAAAAAAGCAGCGCTCCCCGAAAGCGGTAAGTCCCTCCTTTACGACGGACTCACCGGCGAGCCATTCGACCAGGATGTCGTCGTCGGCTACATCTACATGATGAAGCTAAACCACCTCGTGGCGGACAAGATTCACGCCCGTGCCGTCGGCCCCTACAGTCTCATCACCCAGCAGCCTTTGGGCGGCAAAGCGCAATACGGCGGACAGCGCCTCGGGGAAATGGAAGTGTGGGCATTGGAAGCTTATGGCGCAGCTTACACCTTGCAGGAGCTGCTCACCGTCAAGTCCGACGACGTTACCGGGCGCACCAAGATTTACGAGCAACTGGTGAAGGGCGACAACAGCCTCTCCGCCGGCACCCCGCAATCCTTCAACGTTTTGATGAAGGAAATGCAGGCCTTGTGCTTGAATGTCGAACTGCGCAACGCAGAGACGCTGGGCTTCCGCGCCAGCACCAATACGCCATAACAAATAGCGACCACAACGGCGCTATCCCTGACAAAAAGGGGATGCGCCGCAAGTCACTATGCCAGTCATGAAAACGTCAACATCCAGACCCTTATGATAGGCACTACAATTGGAGAGATGTAAAAGATTGCCGCAAGCCCCTTGCGGCACGTTTTTTTCTCTCCGATCTTAACTTTTTGTCTTTCTGATATTTCTCTTCAATGAGACCATAGGATATGCGCACATAACAAAAGACCTGCGATTATTCTGATCCTCCCCAAGCCAACGAATAACAAGCGAGGACGGCGAGAACACTTTACCCAAAAAACAGATATGTGCATTCATAAATTCCCCAAGTTAATTTTTGCTGTCATAGCGAGTATGCTTTGGGTGCTTCCCGTCAGCGAGGCACAAAAAGTTGATCTTTCTGCACTGCCATTTCCATTGGTTCCGGCTAAAGAAGCCGGCGATTATTTTGAGCATCTTGAAGAAATGCGAAATCTGCTAGAGAAGGGAGA
>JAITXH010000134.1 GCA_031284845.1 Puniceicoccales bacterium
CCGTAGTTTTCGGAGAGCGTGCGGGAATGTCCCATTTGATTGGCGACGGAGGCGAGTTCTTTTACGCTGCGCACGTTGCCGAATTGGGCACCCGGAGAATTGTCGTTGTAGGTGTTTTGCAACAGGTCAATGGCGGGACGTTGCATCCACGCATACATGGCCATATTATCGGGGCCATGGGAAGTGCCCGGCCAGCCGTGCTCCCAGTAGTGTCCGGTGAGCTCAAGACCGTATTTTTCGCAACGTTCGGAATAAGGTTTTACCCAGCGGTCTATAAACAAATCGAGGACGAGTTGATGATAATTGTGGCGGATGCGCTTCCAGTCGCCGATTGGGTGAACGAGCGAGGGAATGCTATCTACGAGCGAGTAGCCGAAGCGTTTTTCAAATTCTCCGGCGAATTCGCTATTCCACGGAATGGAGGTGCGTAGTCCGTTAAAACTCAGGCCCATCGGGTGCGGTTCGTCGGTGAAAATACCCGGGACGCGTTTGCCAAATTCACGCTGAATTTCGGGGACGTTTTTATAGGCGTCGAGCGTGATATCGAGGAATTTTTCAGTGACGCCTTTTTTCAACAAATCTACGTGCCATTTTCCGGCATACCAGCCACTTGCTCCGGCGTAGCGGGAACGGGCGACGAGGTATTTTTTGCCATTGGGAAGCGGGGCGAGTTTGCCGGATTTTTTCGCGGCGTCGGTGATGTTTTTATTGTCGCCGTCGAAGACATACCAGATGTCGTCGCCGATTTCAGGAAGCGCGTCCACTTGCGCGAAGGTGAGGGACATGCCGCGCGATTCCGGCATGGCGTCCGGGACGAAACCTCCGGCGAATCCGCTGGGGTAGGAGTTTTCGTCGTAAATCCAAATATTCATGTCGAGCTTTTGGGCTTCGTCGAGGGCGGCTTTCCAGAGCGAGAACCACTCCGGCGAGAGGTAGGGCGTCATCAAGCCGGGCCGCGGGTGAACCCACGCCTGCTTGACGTGTTGGGCGGCGAGGTCGCGCAAGGTGGAGCGGATTTGCTCTTCGGTGAGGCGGTCATTCCAGACCCAGAGCGGGCCAGTGGAGAAGTCGCGCCCGGGGTTGGCGAAGTTTTTGGTGAACTCAGCGACGGTGATGTCGCGCACGGGATTGAGCGCGGGCAGCGCGGGCGCGGCGTGGGCGACCATGCCGGTGAGCGCGAGCAACGCGAGGGGCAAGAGATGAGATGCTTTTTCCATGGGTGCTTGTTAGATGAGATACTGGCCGTTTCTGGCAACTCTTACTTCATGGCTTAACTTAAACCACGGGCTGCGCGGGGTGCCCTTTTTTGGAGTGGCGGCAAGCTGGCAAAACACTGCCTCCCTAACGGCGAAAAAAACGAACACCGGAGGAGCAACGATGTCTGCCGCCATGTCCGCACCATCACTCAATTCCAATTCACATGAAAAAAACAGCCTCTTTCTTCGCCGCAATATCCGCCGCGCTCGCGCTCACGCTCCCCGACGGATTTTCCGCTCCCGTATCCGCAAACAAGGCGGCGGACACGAAGGTATCCGGCAGCACTCAGCCCTTGCCAGTATCGGCGCAATACCCGGATTTGCTCTCTTCAAAGTATTCCCCGGAAAGCTTGAAACGCCACCTCATCCCCCGCAGCCAATGGGTGCCCTTCCCCCGCCTCGACGATCGCGACGCATGGGCCAAGGCAGATAAGGCGACGCTCGACGCTGCTATAGAGGCTGCGGAAAAACACCTCGGCTACACTTGGCCCGGAATCCCGGCCACGGCATCTCTGGCCATCGCCCGCACGGGAAGCCGTTCGCCATTTGAGAGTATCAGCTTCCAGCGGCGGGGCATCCTGGCGACTCTCGTCGTCGCCGAAATCGCCGAAAATAAAGGACGCTTTCTCGACCAGATAATCAACGGCGTGTGGGCCATCTGCGAGGAATCCTGGTGGGGGTCTTCAGCGCACCTGTCCAAGGCAAAAGAATTCAAAGGCCTGACCGATGTCGCCAAACCATCTGTTGACCTTTTCGTCGCCACGACCTCCGAGATTCTTGCGTGGACGGACTATTTCCTGGGCGAAAAACTTGACGCTGTCTCGCCGCAGATCCGCAAACGCATCACCCTTGAAATCAACCGCCGCCTCTTCCAGCCTGCTCTGGAGAACCAGCACTGGTGGATGGGGCAACGGCGCGGAGGCAGCGCACCGAACAACTGGAACCCCTGGATATGCTCCAACTGGCTGGTCGCCGCCTTGCTCATCGAAAAAGACGAAGATCTCCGCGCCCGCCATCTGGCGCGTATCCTCACAATATTAGACAACTTCGCGAACCACTACCCGCAAGACGGTGGCTGCGACGAAGGCCCCGGCTACTGGAACGCCGCCGCCGGCTCGCTCTTCGACAATCTCGCCCTGCTCAATCTCGCCACAAACAACGCCTTCAACTACGTCTTTGAAGACGGGAAAATCAAAAACATGGGGCGCTTCATTTACCGGGCGCAAATCAGCCCCGGAAACATGGTCAACTTCGCCGACGCATCGCCTCACGCCGGCGTGGACGGTCTTCTGGTGTATCGCTACGCAAAGGCAATCGGCGACCCGGATATGGCGCTCTTCGGGGCATGCTATCAACCCAACCCGGGGGTAAGAACAGGTGCCCACTTTGCGCGTATGTTTTACGATTTGTTCCTGCTCGCCGAATTCAGAAAGGCCGAACGTGCGGCACCCCTCCCGGCAGATGTCTGGTTGCCCGACCTCCAAGTCGCCACAGCACGCGATAAAAAAGGCACCCCGGACGGTTTTTACTTCGCGGCCAAGGGCGGAAACAACGCAGAAAGCCACAACCACAATGATATAGGCAACGTCATTGTCTATTATGACGGGTATCCGGTATTGATAGACATCGGCAGCGGAAAATACATCGCCAAGACGTTTAGCGGCCAACGTTACGAGATTTGGAACATGCGCTCTGAATACCACAACACCCCCACCATAAACGGTGTCCTGCAACAAGACGGGGCCTCTTTCCGCGGCACGGAAACCGCGCATCGCGCCGATGCGTCCGCCAGCACCTTCTCACTCGACATCGCCAAAGCCTATCCGGCCAAAGCCGCCGTAAACCACTGGCGGCGCACCATCACGCTCAACCGGGGGAAAGGTGTCGTCATTCAAGACAAGACCGATTTGAAAAAAGCGGTCTCCGTCACCGAGTATTTCATGACCTCCTGGCCGGCAAAAGTCACGGGAGACGGGGAAGTGACAATCTTTGCACAGGGCAAAAACAAGGAAACCGTTCCCTTCCAGATAAAGTTCTCCGGTGCGGCGGTGAAAGCCGAGGTAGAGAAGATCAACTTGAAGGGCGAATCCGATTCGGGCGTCAAAGGCAACTGGGGCGACAACATCCACCGCATCCATTTCACCATCGCCGCCCCGCTCCCCAAAGAGGTCTATACAATCGAGGTGACGAAAAAATAATCCTGCTCACTTGGGAGAGGCGATTCGCGATACGGCAGGTTCGCCGTGCTCCAGGTCTGCCGGGAACCAGACCTGCATCTCTCCGTCACCACGGTGACACCATGCGAAATAAGGGATGAGTGTGGCCGTAACAGGCTCAACAGAGTGAGCGCCGTCCGGAGCCGGGAAGAGGGCCTGCGCGGGTGCTTTGAGCGACACAAGCCCATGTCCATGCACGTCCACGCGGTCTTCGGTGAAGAGGGTGTCATCGGGCAACACAAGGTTGAGCGCATGGCCGCCATTGTCCACCGCCTCTGCGCAGTAAACGAGCGGGCCGCGTTCCACGGCAAGCCGCCCGGCGTTGTCCTTTGCTGCGGGGTGGCTCTGGATGCGACGCAC
>JAITXH010000107.1 GCA_031284845.1 Puniceicoccales bacterium
GCTCTTCCCACTTTTTACCATCCGGACGCACCGGAGATGAAATTTGTGCATTTTCTTCCTTTTCACGATAAATCTGAACGAGGTCGAGCTCTTTACTTTCAACAAGAAGCAATTTTCCGCTAAGAGGGCGCCCTTCTGGAGCAAAAATAATTTCTGTAGTTCTTCCGGCCTCAACAAGAACCTCTTTTAGGCGTTTATGATCTTGAATGAGTTTCACTCTTCCCGGAAATAAATAATTCAATTCAAAATTTCCATCTTTATCTATTGCGACATTGGACATGTTTAGCAGTGTTCCTGTCACCCAATTTACACATTTGATTTTTGTAATGTCACTTGGTTTGCCTCCGATAAGGATTTTTCCGCGAATTTTTCCCCATGGAGTCAATTGGATTGGTTTGTCTGCTTGCAATTCCCGCGAATAGACTCTGGCCCAACCAGAAGGATGTGTAATCACCAGACGATATTTTTCTTTACATGGCGGGAGAACAAACACCCCATCTGCATTAGTTTGCAACTCGTCATACAAGATACTGTTTCTTTTTGAAAGTTCTCCATTTTCATACTGAATATATGGATATCCCATCCAGCTTGTCGGATGTCCACTCTGTTCCATTGCATCGGGATCAGTGCTTTCCACTTTTTCAAAACGGCTACGGGAGATTGTCGCATCAGAAACTTCTCTTCCTTCGGAATCAACGACCCTTAGCGTAGTTGTCTTTCCTTTTTCGAGCCGAAAAATAAGTTCGTTTTGCTTGTCGTCGTTCGAGATTCTTTGAGAAATGGAGGGATAGTATCCCTCGGCAGAGACTCGGAATTGATACTCCCGACTGGCATACTGAAGTTCATTTTGGAAACCTCCGTTTGCATCTCGTGTTACTTCGCTGTAATCTGCCTCCTTTTTTTGATTACCTTTCCAAGAAATGTGTCTGACTGGCGCATTTTTTTCAAAGCTGGCACGTTCCACTGTATAATTTTTTATTGCTTCTCCGGTTTCAGAATCAATCACCCTTGCCGACACTTTTTTCACGACTTTTAAGATGATTTTATTTTCTTTTCCGGGTTGTAGTTCGAAGTTCAATTCTTTAGCAAATCCTGCGCAGAAAATGGATACAGCGATGTCTCTGTTGGGGAAATTATCGAATGAGAAATGTCCTGCCTTATCTGAATAATCAATTTGGGAAAAAAAATCCAAATCTCGCACGCTAATCTTCGCACTCTCCAATGGTTTTTCTTTGGCATCCACAACGATTCCGGTGATGCGCGTTTTTCTCGATTCCAAACTTAATTCGATAATCTCCCAAGGGTGGCTTCTCAAGGGCATTTGTGTGGAAATAGGGGCATAGCCCTTTTTTTGGGCACTAAGATGAATTTCCTCAGCATTTTTTGCTACTGTGAAATCAAATTCCCCTTTTTGATTTGTCTTCTGAACAGGAGAGATAAGAGGAACATCCCGCAGTGCTACGGAAACTCCGGCGAGAGGTTTCCCGTTTTCATCTTTCACAACACCGGAAATTCGTTCGCCTCGCAGCAGCGTAATTTTTGATTTCCCGGAGTAAAAATCGGAGAGTCTCTGGCTGTCAGACAAATCTTCTGCGTCTGGGGCGTAAGCATCAGAGTAAGCAGTGATAAGAACTTGTGTTGCGCCGGAAAAGAACTTGTCGAGAGTCCAGATTCCGTTGGCATCGGTGGTAAGACTAAGGAGCGGCAAACGTTTATGTTCGATTTCTTTGGCGATATCGCCGCGCCGGAAAGACATAATGGCGACCTGGGCACCGGCGATGGGTTTGCCGTCTTCGTCCACCACAGCTCCGGTGACCCGGATATCTGGCTCGGGGGCAAATTTAAGATTATTTTTGAGGAGCAGGCGGGCGGCGGTTTTGATTTCTTCGCCGCGCAGATCGTGCGCTTTGATTTTGCCGTCGGCGCCGATGAGCCAAACGGAGGGAATGCCTTCTATGCCGAATTTTCCGATGATTTCGCTGCGTCACGCTCCGGGGCAGAATCCTTGTGTCCAGGGCATGTTGTTTTTGGCGACGTAGGCTTGGGCGGTTCCGGGTTTGTCGTCTATGCTGATGCTGAGAATGATGAAGTTTTTGTCTAGTTCTTCGTGGAGGGCGCGGAGGGTGGGAATTTCCTGAATGCACGGGCCGCACCATGTCGCCCAGACATCGAGGAGGACGGGTTTGCCGCGAAATTCGGAGAGGTGGTGTTTTTTGCCGTCGAAGTCGGTAAAGGAGAAATCCGGGGCGGTATCGCCGATGGCGGGTTCCTTGGCGGCGGCAGTGGCGGACGGTGGCAGGGCGAGCAATGTCAGGAGTGCGGCGAGGAGGAGAGAAGAGAGCTTTTTCATGGGAGTAGAAAGCGAGGGGGGGTGATGGCGAAAGGAGGAACGCTCTGAAATTAGGGGGAATGCGCAAGTGTAAATGCCCCGCTTGGTTCGCTGTGCATGCCCTGTCATATGGAGCTTGAATCCGCGCCTCTCTTCGCGTGTAACGGGACTATGTTTTATCTTTTCGCAAGATTGTCGCGTATTTTGCGCCGCCCCGTTTTTGCGTTCGCACCGGTCTTCGCCTTTGTCGCAGCGCTTATTTGCGGGTGCAGCACCACCCCGGAGCCGCCACGCAGCGCGGCCTCTCTGGTGCCCTCGGTCAAGAGCTACACGCGCTTTGTGCGCACCGGCGAGGATGATTTCTCCATGCAGATGGCCGTGCGCACGTTTGTCCCCACGCGCCGGGCGGGGCCGTCTATCACACTCATTTCCGCAGTCCACATCGGCAGCGAGTCGTATTACGCCCAATTGCAAAAGATACTGGATGGGAAACGGCTTTTGCTCTTCGAGGGAGTCAGCGAGGATCCGGACGCTTTCAAGCGCATCGCCGAGACTGGCGAGCACAACGAAGGGCTTTATGACTACATCGCCAAGGCCAGCGGTCTGACCGTGCAGGCCAGTAGCATCAAATACAACCGCCGCCACTTCAAAAACGCCGACCTTTCGTTGAAGGCGATGCGGAGAATCCTTGATAGAGAAATCGAGGGTGGAGGCCCCAAGGCTGCAGCGGCTAAGGAGGCGGCTCAACTGATGGGCGAGGTGGAGGGTCTGCTCGTCGGGGAAGGCGGTTTTTCCATGCTCGCCGTGCGCGGGCTGCTGGGCTTGATGCAGGATAATGCTCCGCTACGCACTTTGTTTTTGCTTCACCTCGGCACGGTGGAAGACTCTCAGGCTGTGCTCTCCTCGCTTGGGACGCCGGGAGTGCGCCGGCTGGAGCGCCTGATTTTGCATGATCGCAATGCTGCCGCCATGAGCATTCTCCGGCAGGCGATGAAGGGGGAGGAGGCTCCGGCATCTATCGGTATCTTTTACGGCGCTGCCCACATGCCCGGTATGGAGACGATACTCAGGCTGGAAACAGATTACGTGCTTTCGAGAACCGTGTGGTTGAATGCATTTACCGTGCATCCCAAAGCGGCTGGGTTGACTGACGAGATGATCGCAGAATTCATCCAGCGTGCTGTGCCGCAACCGTAGACTGAGGGTTTTTTCGCTATCTTGAGTGGGAACACGGAAACTTCTTCCTCCGAAGGAGGTAAATGTGAATAACCGCCGGTGAACCGCGAAGCGGTGTAACCGGCGGATAACTCCCCCCTCGTAGCATCGTCCCCGAAGGGGGCGAACTACGACGGTGAGGAGTGTCGCTAGCATAGTTCGCCCCTTGCAGGGACGTTTAAATTACTGGACTGATCCGCCGGTTACAGTGCTTCGCACTTCACCGGCGGTTATTCACATTTTCCCCTTTCAGGGAAGAGCTTCTCGCGGTGGCGTGCTTTCGAAAGTAACTTTACCAGCGGTGATGGAATCGTTCTCACTTCGTTCGAGACACATTTACCCATTTCGTGGGATTACGAGTGAGACATCTTCCCACTCAAAACCGCGAAGAATGCACTAAAGTCCTTAACGAAGTGGGGCTGAAGAAAGTGGAGGTGCGGGGCGGAATCGAACCGCCGATAAAGCTTTTGCAGAGCCTGGCCTTACCACTTGGCGACCGCACCATTAAAAAAACGATGTTCACACGCTATGGGCCTGCCTGCTTGCTCTTCAAGCATTATTTTCGCGGGTTAGCCTCAATCCTGCTTAATTAGTGCGTGGCGAAGCGGCTTTGCCCGGGAGCGAATCTTGCAAATAACTCTCGGAAGGGACACCGCCGGGGAGAAAACGCCCAAGCACTTCGCCTGCGAGATAGACGGAGCCTGCGACCACAATGGTGTCACCGTCGCCGCCGGGGGCGCACTCGCCGGGGGCGGGGAAGAGGGCATCGAGCGTGGTGCGGGTGATGCTGCCGGTAAAGTTCTCCGGAATGCACGATTCCATTTCTTCAAAGTCGCAGGCGCGGTCTTGCTCCGGGCGCACGAGCCAGAAGGCGGCGGCGTGCTTGGCGAGCATGGCGAGCAATGGGCGGGCACGCTCCATGCCGAGGACGCCGGTGATGACGAGGGGGGCACGCCCGGTATCGCGCACGAGTTGCGCGAGGAGCGGGTCAATGGCGGCGGCGCATTCGGCGTTGTGGGCGGCGTCTATGATGAGGCGGCGTCCGGACGGGAGCGGGAAGCTTTGCCAGCGGGCGGCCCAGTCCACGTTGTTCAACGCGGCGAGGGCGATGTTGCGGGATTCAGGGTGGACGCTGGGTATGTTGGCTGCGGTAGCCGTCAACAAAGCCCGGGACGGGGCACCGGGGCAGGGGGGGCGGAGTATTTCCGAGGCGAGCAGGGCGAGGCCGGCGTTGGCGCGTTGGTGTGGCCCGGCGAGCTTGGTATCGGGGAAAGAGGCATAGTCGCCAGTGAAGGCGAAACGGTCTTTCACCTCATACACCTGTGCGCCGCGTTCGCGGGCGATTTCATGCAAGGTGTCGTTGGCCTCGGCGGGGAGAAGGCCCAGCGCGACGGGGACGCCGGGGTTGATGATGCCGCCTTTTTCGGCGGCGATTTTTTGGAGCGTGTCGCCGAGTATCGCCGTATGCTCAAGGCTGATGGAGGTGATGACGGAGAGGCGTGGGGTGAGGATGTTTGTGGCATCGAGCCGCCCGCCGAGGCCGACTTCGATGATGGCGATGTCCACGGCGCGGCGTTGAAACTCCAGAAAGGCCATCGCTGTCATGAACTCGAAAAATGACGGATAGTCGTCCGGTGCCTCAAGCGCGATCCGTTCTGCCACCGGTCGCAGTTCTTCGACGTAGGCGACGATGTCTGCGTTGGCGAGGGGCACCCGGTCCACCTGCACGCGCTCGCCTAAGCGGACGAGGTGGGGCGAGGTGTAGAGGCCGGTGCGCAGGCCGTGGGCGCGGTAAATGGCCTCCAGCATGGCCGAGGTGGAGCCTTTGCCATTGCTGCCTGCCACGAGGATGGACGGGAAGGCGTGCCCGGGCAGCCCAAGCGCTTCGGCAAACAGCGCCATCCGGTCTATGCCGAATTTGGTGCCGCGATTTTTCAGCGAATAAAGCCAGCGGGTCGCCTCCTGGTAGTTCATCGAGTATTTCCATAGAGAATGGCACCGCCCAATCAAGCAAAGACGGGGCGGGCGGATGGGCGGCGATTTTTCATTTTCAAGTTGAATTTCCGGCCTTCCCTCGGCTAGGAACGTCCCCGTTTTCAGATGAATTTCCGGGTGCTTACTTATTTGGCGATGGCGACACTTTCCCTGTTTGCGGCTTCCGCGTTGGTGGCGGCGGAGACACAGGAGCCAGTGCCGCGCAATGATAGAGGCTGGCTGGAGCGGCACGCCGCATTTAACAAACAGGCGCAGGCAGGCGGCTATAATGTGGTGTTTCTGGGAGATTCGCTCACGCACGCATGGGAACTGCGCGGGAAAGATGTCTGGGCCCAAAAAATCGCCCCCCTCCGGGCCGTCAATTTCGGCATAAGTGGAGACCAGACCCGGCATGTGCTCTGGCGTCTGCAAAACGGCAACCTTGATGGCAGGGGCGACCCCAGAGTCATCGTGCTCATGGCCGGCACCAACGATACCGGAGATTCCCACGGAAAAATAAAAACCGAGGATCTTGCCGCCAACGTGAAAACCCTTCTCGATGAAATCAGAAAACGCAAGCCGCGCGCCAAGATCCTCGTGCTGGGCATCTTCCCGCGTGGCGCGAACCCGGATGACAAGTATCGCAAAAAAAATGAGGCCGCCAATGCGCTGATCGCCAAATTCGCTGATAACAAGAGCATCTTCTTCCGGGACATCGGCAAAGTGTTTTTGGAGCCTGACGGCACGGCATCCCGGAAGATTTTTTATGACTCGTTGCACCTGACCAAGGATGGCTACGAACGCTGGGCCGACGCTGTCGTGCCGGAAATCAAAAAACTAATCACGCAGGCACCGTAGCAGCCAGCCCGCAGACAAACACAGTGTCCCGGTGGCCCCTCTCCGGCACCTGAACAAAAGGTGTTATCTTTTGTCTCAGCCTTCTGTTTATGACACAAACACATCCATCCGCAGTCCGTTCCTCTCTCTTTTCCGGTAGAACATGCAGCTTGCGCCTCGCTGTTGCCCTGGGGTGCATCGTCGCGCTCACTGCGACAATCCGCGCAGCCGTGGCCGGGGAAAATAATCTCAAGCTCTGGTATGACGCACCCGCGACAAAGTGGGTAGAAGCGTTGCCCGTGGGCAATGGACGACTCGGCGCGATGGTGTTCGGCACACCCGGCGAGGAAAAAATCCAGTTGAACGAAGAGACCGTGTGGACCGGCCACCCCAACAACAACGTCAACCCCAACGCCCTCGCCGCTCTCCCCGAAGTGCGCAGGCTCCTTTTTGAAAAAAAATGGCCCGAAGCCCAGAAGCTCGTTGACGCCAACATCATGAACGCCTTTGGCAAAAACGTGAAAAATCAGGGCATGTCCTACCAGCCCGTCGGCGACCTCAAGATTGCTTTTGCCGGGCACGACAATCCCTCGAAATTCTACCGTGAGCTTGATATCGCCGACGCCATTGCCACCACCCGCTACACGGTGGACGGTGTGGAATACACCCGCGAAGTTTTTGCCGCCTTTTCCGGCGAGGTCGTCATCGTGCGCCTGAGTGCCTCGCAAAAAGGGAAACTTAATTTCACCACATGGCTCACCTCCCCGCACGGCAACCGCGTCTCTATCCGTGCCGATCGCGACGAGTTGCTTCTGGATGGCGTCGCCGGAGACCAAGAAGGTCTCGAAGGCAAAGTGAAATTCGCTGCGCAAGTGAAAGTCGTTTCCAGCGGAGGGAAAAAGAGCACCGGGGAAGACGGGAAAATCACCATCACTGCTGCCGATTCCGCCGTGTTCTATATCTCGATTGCCACCAACTTTGTGAATTACCGCGACCTCAGCGGCGACCCCGGCAAGCGCGTGCAGGATTATCTGCAAAGCGCTCTGGCAAAACCCTTCGCCCGACTGCGCGAAGAACACATCGCGCATTACCGGCAATACTTTGACCGCGTGAAGCTCGATCTTGGCACAACTGCCGCCATCAATCAGCCCACCGACAGGCGCATTCTCAATTTCGCCAAAGGCGACGACCCCCAACTCGTCTCCCTCTATTTCCAATTCGGGCGCTACCTGCTCATCTCCTCTTCCCAGCCCGGTGGCCAGGCCGCCAACCTTCAGGGCATCTGGAACGACAAGCTGAACCCGCCGTGGGACAGCAAATACACCACCAACATCAACGCCGAGATGAACTACTGGCCTGCCGAAGTGACCAATCTCGCAGAGCTGCACAAACCCTTTATCCAACTCATTAAAGACGTCTCCGAGAGCGGCGCGGAGACCGCCCGCCGCATGTATGGTGCCCGCGGCTGGGTGCTCCACCACAACACGGATGTGTGGCGTCTTACCGGCCCCATTGACCATGCCGCCTCGGGCATGTGGCCCTCCGGTGGGGCGTGGGTCAGCGAGCACCTTTGGGAGCGTTATCTCTACTCCGGCGACAAAGCGTATCTGGCCGAAGTCTATCCTTTGTTGAAAGGCGCAGCCCTCTTCTTTCTCGATTTCCTTGTCGAAGAACCGGAAAACAAATGGCTCGTCGTCGCCCCCTCCTGCTCCCCCGAAAACGCCTTCCAGCGCAAAGGCTACATCACCAATAGCTATGGCGTCACCATGGACAACCAGCTCCTCTTCGAGCTTTTCAGCAACACCATTGCCGCCGCCGAGACATTGGCCACCGACGCCGGGCTTGTCACCGAGCTTAAGAGCGCCCGTTCCCGCCTCGCTCCCGCCCACATCGGGCAGCACAGCCAGCTTCAGGAGTGGCTCTTTGACTGGGATAATCCCAACGATCACCACCGCCATGTCTCGCACCTCTATGGCCTTTATCCGAGCTGGCAGATTTCTCCTTACCGCACCCCGGAGACTTTTGTCGCCGCCCGCAACTCGCTTAACTACCGCGGGGATCCCGCCACCGGTTGGTCCATGGGTTGGAAAGTCTGCCTCTGGGCACGTTTTCAGGACGGCGACCGCGCCCTCAAGTTGATTCGCGAGCAATTGAAACTCACCAATCACAACCTGACCAAATACAACGGCGGAGGCACGTATCCGAACATGTTCGACGCCCATCCGCCGTTCCAGATTGATGGCAACTTCGGATGCACGGCGGGCATTGCTGAAATGCTCGTGCAAAGCCACGATGGCGCCCTGCACATCCTCCCCGCGCTTCCCGGCGCATGGGCCACCGGCACTGTCGGCGGGCTGCGTGCCCGCGGCGGCTTTGAGGTTTCTCTCGAATGGGCAAACGGCAAAGCAAAGACTGTCCGCATAAAATCAACACTTGGCGGCAATCTCCGCCTGCGCACAGCCGACGCCCTCGCCGGCTTGCAAGCGGCTGCCGGAGCGAATCCGAATCCCTTCTATCCGACGTTGAATATGCCTGCGCCTGTGGTCTCCGCAAAGGCCCAGTTGGTGCCTCCTGCCGTTAAAACAACGCACGAATACGACATCCCGACCGAAGCCGGCAAAGAATACGTTTTCGTGGCAAAATAGGCACTGGGTATCGGAGCGGAGGAGTGGGGTGCGTTATCTGGCCCGTGCCAGTCTGCCCCCTCCCCGCAGAACCTAATCTCCGGCCACTACCGTCACCACAACCGAAAGCAAATTGTGCAAACCGTGAATCAAAATGGGCACACGGATGTCGCCGGTTTTTTCATACACCAGGCAAAGATAAGCGCCGAACACGGCGAGCGGTAAAAACGCAAAAAAATTAAAGTGTATGATGCCAAAAACAAACCCCGTGGCGAAAACGGCATAACGCATCCCTATTTTCTGTTTGAGATAGGGATACAGCCACGCACGGAAAATAAATTCCTCTGCTATCGGAGCAGCCACCACTGTGCCCAGAGCCGCGAACCCCAAAAAAGTCCAGTCGCTCTGGTGCCGGGCAAGCAACAACAGCAGATCCTGTTTTTTGACAGGATCCAGAGGCAGGGGGATTCCCGTCAGTTTCGCCAGCTCGGCCAGCGCAAGTGCCGGTTGTGAAGCGATGGCGATAAGCGCCAAGGTCGCAAAAAGACACGCCAGCGGATGCCAGCACCCGCCGGGGATACGCGCCAAAATACCGCCTTGCGGGAAGATCGGAGCCGTCTCGCCCTCCCGGCTGCGCAACCAGAAGAGCACACCGAACGAGAGGAACTGCACGACGATAGCTGCGGGGAAAATAAAAGCCTCGTCCAGCCTGTCCTGACTTCCGGTGAGCAACAAAAACGCCAGCGGGATAAAAAACTGAATGCCCACCAGAGCAATGAGGACGCGCCCGAAAGCACCCCTGCCCGACATCCACGGGCGCACACCGCACACGGGACGCCATTGTCTTATTTGCAGAAACAATACCCCGGCACCGAGGATACACAACACACCTCCGAGGAGAACCGCAGCGGAGGAATTTTCAGGCGGCATGGGTAGTCTAATTTACACAGAGAGAAAGGAAAAGGCAGGCTCCGTCGGGATGGGCCGACTGGAGCCGTCCTGAAAGGCCGGCTTATTTCTTTTTAGCCGGGACTTTCTTTGCGGGAGCCTTTTTAGCCGGAGCCGCTTTGGCGGGAGCCACCTTGGCTACGACTTTTTTGGCTGGAACCGTTTTTTTAGCCGGCGCCACTGCTTTTTTCGCAGGCGTCGCCGCTTTCTTTGCAGGCGCCGATTTGGCGGCTGCTTTCTTTGCCGGGGCTGTTGAAGCCGAGGCCTTTTTCTTTGTGTCTGCCATGGATATCTCCTTGCTTGGATTTCGGGTTGGTTCTTCCGGCAGCAGACGAACTGCCGCCCGGATAAGGGAGCCGATGCTGACACGCTGGTTGCGGGCGTGTTTCTGCAGCTTGGCCCGCATTCCCTCAGGTAAGCGGAACACAAGCTGGCATGTAGCATTTTTGACGTTGGGAACTTTAAGCGCAGTGAACCCCTGTACCGCAAAGCGCAAGACATCGCTCATAGAGCTGAAGCCATGTGCGCTTTGATAGGCAACGATGGCAAGACGGGTTTCCTCTGGGACGGAAACGCTGAACTGTGTCTGCTGCTCGAGTCGGTTTTTTTTCATTAAGGCTGGAATGTGCTTATTTATCCCGGGAAGAACCAAGTAGAGCGGCCCCTGCGAATGTAAAGAGGAATGTTATAATTTCCCCGTTTTTTTTCGTGTATCCATTTTATGGATACACGAAAGGGAGCCTCTGGACGTTTGACATTCCACGCATATTCGCTTCCCTGCGTCTTCCATGAGCCTTGACCACACCGACCATCCCTCCTCCGGCGAAAGCAGACACGAAGACGAAGAAGAAGACTGGCGCAAGCTCGCCGCGCTTGCCCTGGGCTGTGCGGTATTCGGCGTAGCGGGGGCCTTGCTCCCGGTGCCGGGCGTGCCGCCTCAGGCCATCATCGCCTGCCATGTGCTCGCCATGATCTGCGGCGGCTGGGATGCGCTCATGGACTCCATCGAGTTGCTGCCACGCGGCAAAATGGACATCCACTTCCTGATGTTGCTCGTGGCGATAGGCGCGGCGGCCATCGGCGCCTGGGATGAGGGCGTATTGCTCCTCTTCCTGTTCTCTGCGGCAGGTGCTCTGGAGGCGTTTGCCATGCACAAGACCCGCCGAGCCATTGACTCCCTTTTCAAAGACCAGCCCAAGACGGCATGCGTGCTTGATGCAAGCGGGGTCGAGACGACGATCCCCGTGGAGGCGGTGCATCCCGGCGACCTGCTCTTCGTGCGCCCCGGCGACATTTTCCCCGTAGATGCCGACGTGGAGCAAGGCGAGACATCCGCTGACGAATCGAGCCTGACCGGAGAATCGGTGCCCGTCTCCAAACAAGTCGGAGACGCCGTATTCAGCGGCACTGTCAACCTCTGGGGCGCAGTCCGGGTGCGCACCACGCGGCATGCGTCGGAAAGCTCACTGCAAAAAATCATCCGCCTCATCGAAGAGGCCCAAACGCGCAAAGCGCCCAGCCAGCGCTTTACCGACCGGTTTGGCACAGGCTACACACTGCTCATCCTCGGCATCACGACAGGCATGTTTCTGGTGTGGTGGCTGGCGTTCGGCCTGCCTCCGTTTATCAACACCCCGGAGGTGAAGTCCGCCTTTTACCGGGCCATGACGCTGCTCGTCGTCGCCAGCCCCTGCGCCCTGGTGCTCTCCATCCCCTCTGCCATCCTCACCGCCATCGCCTGGGGTGCCCGCCACGGGATTTTATTCCGGGGCGGAGCCGCTATCGAGAAACTGGCCGAGGTGGATTGCGTCGCGCTGGATAAGACCGGGACGCTCACCACGGGCGAGTTGACTGTGGAGCAGATCGAGAGTTTCCCGCCCGGGCAGGAGTCCGAGGTGTTGCGCCTCGCGGTAGCTCTGGAATCGGCGACGAGGCACCCGCTCGCACGCGCCATTGCGCAGCGCGGCAAGCTCGATGGCCTGGTTGCGGAACCTGTCGCGCAATTTCAGAGCATAGCCGGTTTCGGAGTAAAAGGCGTCGTAGCCGGCGGGCCTTGCATCTTGGGGCGCCGGGAGCTTGTCGAGCGCGAGTGGCGCGGGAGTAACGGGTGGCCTGCTTCGCACACCGATGCCTCCAGCGAGCATACGGAGGTGTGGCTGGCTCAAGGCGAGCTGCTTGGCAGGATACTGTTGAGCGACCACATCCGCAATGAATCCGCTGCTGTGCTGGCGGAATTGAAACGCCACGGCCTGCGTATCGTGATGCTCACCGGCGACCGCGATGGCGTTGCTCAGAAAGTGGGCGGGGCGCTCGGCATCGGGGAAATCGCCTCCGGCCTGTCGCCTGCGGAAAAAGTGGCGCACATACGCGAACTCGGAGATCAGGGCCGCCGGGTGGCGATGGTGGGCGACGGGGTGAACGACGCTCCAAGTCTGGCCGCGGCCTATGTGGCGGTGGGCATGGGCGCACGCGGTGCGGATGCCGCCATTGAGCAATGCGACATCGTGCTCACCAACGACCGCATAGACCGTTTCCCCGATGCCTTTGGCCTGAGCGTGCGGGCGCGGCGCATCATCCGCCAGAATCTGGCTATTTCCCTCGGCACCATCACGTTGATGGTGCTGATCGGCATTGGTTCTGGCATCCCTTTGTCCGTTGGCGTATTCGCGCACGAAGGCTCGACCGTGCTGGTGTGCCTGAACAGCCTGCGCCTGTTGTTCGCCGGAGGCAGCAAGCATAATTTTGATGCCGCCGCACAATAATATCTTGCACGCAAAAGTTTTTTCTTCTCAACTCAGAGCTTTCATTCAGCTTCACACACCACAGCATACCAACATGAAATCTTTCCGCGCAATTCTCCTTACGTTCGCCGCCGCTGCATTCGCCACGGGCTGCACTCCCCAGTATCCGCCCTCCGGTTATGAGGATGGCGCCTCTGGACCCAAAACGGGCGAGGCCGACTGGAAACCCGGGCAGGGCACTGATGGCGGTGCTGGCGTCACGACTGCTTCCGGCTTGCCCGGTCGCAACGAGATCACCGCCAGAAATGCTTCGGGTCTCTACGATCCCACAAATGGCGGGTGGAATCCCGCTGCCGTGTTGACGACCATCTTTTTTGAATTCGGCAGCTACACCGTATCCTCTGCCGAGCGTGCCAAGCTCACCGCCATTGCGGATCAGGGCAAGAGCATCCGCATCATCTCCGCGGGTTACACCGACCACTTTGGCACGGAGCAATACAACCGCGGGCTTTCTGATAAGCGTGCGCAAAACGTGAAGAGCTACCTTGTTGGCATCGGCATTGCTGAAAGCAAGATAGACATTGTTTCTTTCGGGAAGCAGTTCGCCCGCCCCACGGGCACACGCGCTGAAGTCAGCGATGACCGCCGCGTCGTGGTGGTTAACGCCGATTACGGAAAATAATCCGCCAGTCCTTTTCAAAACGTCCCGTGAAAACGGGACGTTTTTTTTGGCGGATATGGGCGATGGCGCGATGATTTTCTTATCCACGAATTCCACGAATTAGGTGAGATTCGCGCATCTGTGTATTCGCGGCTAAAAATCTTTTTTTTAGTTCTAACAGGATCTAGCCTGCATGATACGCTTCTACGCAGCAGGGGCACCATGAGACCCAGTGCCCCGGAGCGACTTCACGCAATACAGGAGGGGTGCTTACGGATTCCGGGTAGCGGGGGTGCATGGCGCGATGCCCGAATGCACAGCCGGGCGGCGGGTTGACTGGCGAGGGAACATCGCCGGGGATGAGGATGCGCTGGGTGCGCTCGGCGGGATTGTGGCGCGGGATGGCGCTGATGAGCGATTTGGTGTAGGCGTGGAGGGGATGGCGGTAGATGGTCTCGGTGGGGCCGGTTTCCACGATTTTTCCCAGATACATGATGGCGATGCGATCAGAGACGTGCTTTACGACAGCGAGGTCGTGGGCGATGAAGATGTAGGCAAGCCCCATTTCGCGTTGCAGCTTCATCATGAGGTTGAGCACTTGGCCTTGGATGGAGACGTCCAAGGCGGAGACGGGTTCGTCGCAAATGATGATCTTGGGGTTGAGTGCTATGGCCCGCGCGATGCCGACGCGCTGGCGCTGGCCGCCGGAAAATTCAAAGGAATAGCGGGAGATGGCATCGGGCGGGAGGCCGACTTTTTCAAGAAGTTCGTTTACCCGGTGACGGCGTTCGGCTCGTGCGCCGATGTTGTGGATGATGAATGGCTCTTCCAGAATTTCGCCGATGGTGTGGCGGTGGTTGAGGGATTCGGCGGGATCCTGAAATATCATCTGCAAGTGCCGGCGCCAGGGAAGGCGCTTGCGGTGCGAGAGAGAAGAGACTTCTACGCCATCGAGCAGGACGGAACCGGCGGTGGGTGTGTAAAGCCCGGCGATGACTTTGCCGAGCGTGGATTTGCCGCAACCTGATTCCCCTACGAGGCCGAGTGTCTCGCCGGGATTGAGTGTGAGGCTGACGCCATCCACGGACTTGCACCACGCGGTAGTGCGTGCGAGCAGGCCGCTGCGCACGGGGAAGTGCATTTTTATGTCTCTGGCTTCCAGTAGAGCGGGCATGGGCGTCGGGAGGGGTTTGGCGGGTTAATTTTTAGGGAAATTGCCGCGGTAGTAGTTGAGGCGCTGTCGTTCGCGGCGGCGGCGCTCCAATATCTGGAGTGCTACGGCGATGAGGCAGCCGATCAGCACGAGTAGAAAGAGGCCGATGCCGAGGCGGACATAGAGCGGGAGGCGGTATCCGGTGCTGTCTTGGGAGACGGGCAGTTGCAAAATATGCTCCAGCCGAAGCGGGTCGTCGAGGGCGGTGGTGGCGGCGAGTTCGCGGAGGTCTGCGAGGTCGGGCGCGGTGGAGGTGGCAAGCCAGGTGCCGGAGCTGAAAATGAGGACGGGGGCGTTTTTCTGGGCAAGAGAGACGGGATAAACTTTGAAGAGGGCGGCGCGCTCTCTGTCAGATTTTTCCGATCCGTTGTAATAGACCTGGATGCGGATGCCGGGGTTGGTGGCACGCAGTATTTCGATGTTCGTATCGAGGGGATGGCGCAGTGGGTTGTCGGGGTTGAGAAAGAAGACGAGCATGGGGGTAGGGGGCAGGGGTGCTCCTGAGAGTGGCGGCGCGAGGTCGGTGAGCGACTTGGGGAGGGAGTGCCCGGCGGCACGTGCGGCATGGATGCCTGCGATAAGCCGCGTAGAGAAGCGCGGGTTGTCGGCGGGGGTACTTTCGCTGGTCAGAGTGGCGGGCTTGTCGAGGCGTCCGTGGTGGAGCAGAGCGAAGCGGGTGTTCAGGCGGATGCCGGGGTCGGCGTCTGCTTCTAACTGGCGCAGGAGGAGGAAGCGGTCATTTTGCAATTGGAGGTTATAGACGGGCTCGACCCATTGGGCGAAGGTGAGCTTGTCGTTGACGATGTGCTCCCAGCGGTATCCCGTCCTGAAAAAAGCGAGAGAGGCAACGAGGCGCACGAGCGGGGAGGGGTCGTTGGCGACGCGCTCCAGATTCAGTGCGAAGACTTCGGGGGCGGCTTGTGAAAGGGCGTGATAGGCGGCACGGCGCACGAGCGGGGAGGGGTCTGCGAGGGAGGGCAGGATGTAGGGGCCGGCGTCGGCGGGGATGCCGTGCGCCCCGGTGAGGATGAGTCCGATGATGCGTTTTTTGGTGTCGGGGAGGACGATGAGCTGGCGCCCGATGGCGGAGAGGGTCCGGGATTGCTGGGGGTGGCCGCGGGAGAGAAAGTGGCCGATCTGTGCGATATTGTCGTCGAGGGTGATTTTGTCGGTGATATAGGCGATGAGGACGGTCTCGAGCAGGCGCGGGTCATCGTGGAAGCGCAGGCTGATTTGGATCGCGGTCTGGACTTTGTCCGGCTCGCCGCTGTTGACGAGGGCGTTGATGAAGTCGAGGTGCTGCGCGGCACCACTTTCCTGATAGAGTGTGTGCAGGGCTTTGTTTTGGATGTCGGGCGAGAACTTTCTGTTGCGGGAGATTTGCGAGAGTGCCTCGAAAAATTGAGTGATGCTGTTGATGTTGGGGCGCTCGTTTCGCGGTATGTGCGAGCCGGCAAAGGTCCCTGCTGGGGCCTCGGAGGAGTCGGGGATGGCATCTCCGGCAATGGATGCCGGGACTGAGCCCATGGCGGCAAAGCGGTCGTTGGTGGCGCCGGAGAAAGTGGAGGGGGTGTTGCTGGCGGTCTCGCCGCGCAAGACACGGCTGAATTCGGAGTCTGAGGCAAAGGTGCTGAGGAGGACGTTGATGCGTGTCGGCTCGCCGGTGTTGAGCACCTTGCGGATACATTCGAGAGTGGCGCTGTTTTTGCGGGAGGCTTTGCAGGCGAGGAGGGCCGAGGCGTAGGCGGCAGCGAGGTTGTTTTTGCCGAGGGCGGTTTCGCGGAGGAATTCGCTGTTGAGTTGATCCAGAAAGAGGCCGTGTGCAGCGACGGTGAGCACCAGCACCTCTTCGGGAAGCGCAAGCAGGGCGGGGATTAACGCGTCGGGGATGGGGATGTGGAGGCGGAGCAGGCCGGCTACGATTTCAGGGGCGCTGGTTGGGTTGCTTTTGAGAAGGGAGAGGGCGACTTCGCGGGGGTTGCGCCCGATACCGTCTACGGATATGTTGCGGTGGCTTAGTGCGAGGAGACCGGCGATGGCCGGGCGGCGCAGTTCGGCGTTTGTGGAATAAACGTTTTTTTTGAGTTCCGGGAGCAGGTCTTCGAGGAAGCGGCTTTTGAGTGCTGCGGTAAGTGTGGCGGCGCGCACTTTCTCTTCGGCATGGGCGAGGCCGCGCTTGTAGCGTGCGGCGAGGATCTCGCGGGAGGGCCGGGTCGGTGCGTCGGAGCCTTCTTCGCAGAAGGCGGGCAGGAGCGAGTAGGCGAGGGAGGCTGTGTCAGGATCGGGCGAATCGCAGAGGCGGAGGTCGAAAGTGGCGGCATCGGGGGCACCGCCCGTTGCGGCGAGTGCGTCGAGCGCGGCGCGTAATACGGCGGCGTCTTGTTCGCGTGCGAGGGCCTCGAGCACTTTGCCGGGCTGGTCTTCGTAGGCGAGGACGCGCAGGACGAATTCCCGCAGGGCGGGGTCGGTGCTGGTGGCGTCGGCGTCCGGCGGGAGCACGAGGCGGAGCGGTGGCGGGGCGGGGGCGGCTTTTTCAGCTATCGCGAAGGTGGCCGAAAAGAAGAATGCTGCGATGGCGGCGAGGCACAGGAAGCCCGGGCCGCGCAAGCCTGTGCGCACTTTGGAGCACAGGGGATGTTGCGGGGTGTTTACTGCGGGTGTCTTCATGTGGTTGCCGGTGTGTGTGGTGTGCCTGCTCTCAGAGTGTGACATCCTGAGTGAGCACTTCCGGGTGCATGGCATATTCGCCAACAGGTGTTGTGGGGCCGGTCATTGTGATCGAGAAGTCGGGAGCAATACCGATGCTGATGACGCCACCGGGCATGTGGACGGAGACGGCGGGTTCACAGAGGTCGAGTCTGCGGGCGACGGCGGCGGCGGCACTGCTGCTGCTACCGGAGGCATAGGTGTAGCCTGCGCCGCGTTCCCAGATTTCGATGCGGATATTTTTGCGGTCAATGATTTCGAGAAATTGCACGTTGGTGCGGTGCGGGAAGGCGGGATTGGTCTCGATGGCCGGGCCGTATTTTTGAGCGAGCGCCGGGGTGGCCTGCACGACGGGGATCACGCAATGCGGGTTGCCGACCGTGGCGGCGCAGAATGTGAACTCGCGGTCGAGCGCGGTGAGCCGTTCGTGGATGACTTCGCGGGCGGGTCCGGCGACGGGGATTTCCCGGCTGTCAAAACTGACTTTGCCCATCTCGACGCGGATGAGGCGGCCTGCACCGCCCACCGTGCACTCGACTGTGCCTCCGGGGGTGTGCACCCGGAAGGGAGCTTCCCCGACTTGCTTTTTTTCGTAGAGATGGCGTGCGAAGATGCGCAATCCGTTGCCGCTTTTTTCGGCTTCGGAGCCGTCGGGGTTGAAGATGCGCAGCCCGAATGCGCCGTCTGTGCCGGGCAGCGGGCCGTAGAGTATGCCATCGGAGCCAAGTCCGTAATGGCGGTGGCAGATTTTCCGGATTTGGACAGGATCGGGAGCGCATGGCGAATCTGCGGGGTCGAGGACGAGGTAGTCGTTACCCAGCGCATGATATTTGAAAAACCGGAGTATATTCATAAGCGTCAGTTGCGCATCAAATGAGGAAGCCCGGAGATGTTCAAGGCGTAACCCGCCTTTTTCACCGGAAATGGGAAAAGACCGCTGCCTGAACGGGTCGCGCTCACATGCGGTTGGCAGCCAGTTCGGAGAGGCGGCTGCGCACGCCTTGCAGCAGGCGCACATGTGCGGTGATGGCGTGCCCTTTCATGTGCTCGTGCGCGTGGATGAGTCCGTTGGTCTTGCTGTCCAGATACGGCGTGTCCACCTGTTCAAGGTCTCCGATGAGCACCAGCTTGCTCCCCTCGGCCATGCGCGTGATGACGGTCTTGGCTTCGTGCGGTGTCATGTTTTGCGCTTCATCCACTATCATGAAGGCGTTGCCGATGGAGCGCCCGCGGATGAACGTCATGGCCTCGATTTCGATAAGCCCGCTGTCGAGCAGCCACTGGTAGGGCTTGCGTGCGCTGGAGACGCCGCCGGACACAGTGAACGCGCCGGACAGAGTGCCGGGGTGGCCGAATATGCGTGCTTTGGCGGCATGGTTTTTCTTTTTCCGCCGGTTGGTTGTCCCCGTGGTGTCGAGATCCTCGTGGGCGGCGTGGGCGGTGTTTTGCGAAAAGAGCACTTCGAGGTTGTCGAAATAGGGTTGGACGTAGGGGCTGAGCTTTTCGTCCTTGGTGCCGGGCAGGGCACCGATGTCGCGCCCGATTTGCACGACCGGGCGTGAGATATAGAGCTTCTTGTATTGGGTGAACTCGCTCAGGACTTGTGCCAGGGCGGCGGCGATGCTGATGAATGTTTTCCCGGTCCCGGCGCGTCCAAAGCATGTCACGAGGCGGATTTCCGGGTCGAGTAGTGCGTCCATGAATATCCATTGCTCGTAGTTCTTCGGGACGACCCGCACGCCGCGCGGGAGCTGCACGCCACGCCGTGCGCCGGGTTCCCCGGAGTGAAATTCGCGGTAAAGGGGCAGAGCGCGGAATGTCTTTTCCCCGGTGAAGCATGCCGGTTCACGCCGGTCACCGCATTCCAGCATGACGTATTCATTGGCGTGGAGTTGCCCGTTGGTGAGCCGGTCGAGCGTCAAGTCGCCTGTCTGCTCAAAGCGCTCCATGGCGGATGCACTCAATTGCACAGAAGCGTATTCGCCGGCGTCTTCCGTCTCCACGCGGTCATTGCGGTAGTCTTCCACTTCGAGGCCGAGCGCCCGTGCCTTGAGCGCCATGCAGGCGTCTTTGGTGACGAGCACGACGGTGCCTTTTTGCCGGGTGCGCAGATAGAGCGTGGCGGCGATGATGCGGTGGTCGGGCTTGTCTTTGTCCGGAAAGATAGTGCGCAGGTGTTCCGATTCGCTGCTCGTATCGAAGTGCTTGCGCACGAGCTGCTGGTTGACGACGATCAGGATTTGCCCGCCGGACTCCAACGGCGCGACGAGGGCGTCGGCGGTGCCGGAGCGATTTCCCGCCGGTGCCTCAAGCCGGCGTTTGTCGAAGAGGCGGCGCAATTCGCGGTTCACTTGCCGGGCATTGGCACCGACTGCGCCGGGGGCGGTTTTTTTGTTGTCGAGTTCGGACAACACCTCGACGGGGATCGCCACGCTGTGCTCATCAAATTTGAAGAGGCTTTGCGGGTCATGAAGAAGAACGTTGGTGTCGAGGACGTAAGTCTTTTTTGGAGAGGACATGTTTTGTTTTAAAATAGTGTGCCTGCAGTTTCTAATAGCACTGTAGAGCAACCGGGCTTCAGGGCAATACCCTGAGCGAAGGCAAAAAAACAAAAAAAGGGAAGCAGGGAAGGGGGTAAAAAAACGGGCAGGCGTTGGATTTTCCGTTTCGCCTGCCGGTGTAATCGGCGTAATACCGCGCATCCGGACTGGAAGGCCCGTATGCCAGCCCGCCTATTTCATGAAACAGGCAGGCTGAGATTCGGCGCAGCTTACAGTGCGCGAAGCGAAGTGAGGAATCCGGGTTCCCACTTGGCGTAGTCGCGTTCGAAGTCAATGTCGGCGTCGCCGCGGGTATGGAATGTCTTGCCGCCGAGTGCAGTGAGGCGGGCCTCAAGTTTCTTGGTGAAACCGTTGAACTGTTCGTAAGAGCTGTCGCCCAGTCCGAATACAGCGAAGCGCAGACCGCTCAGGCCGGGTGCCTCGTTGGTGAGGGCGTCAAAGAAGTCTTCGGCGTCTGTGGGCGGTTCGCCGTCTCCCCAGGTGCTGGCGACAAAGAGCGCGATTTTGCCGTCACCGGATAAATCGGCGGGTTTGACATCGGCGAGATTGACAAGCTGCGGAGTCCAGCCTGCGCCCGTGATGCTTTGGCTGGCGCGTTGGGCGATGGACTCGGAATTGCCGGTCACTGATGCATAGTAGATGATGATGTCTTTGGACATGGTGGTAGTCTTTTCTTGGTGTATAGTGTGTTTGAGTTAAAACGACGGACAGGTTACAGTCCCCCCGTCCGACTTGGCGCGCACACTTCACTTTTTGCGGCGCGGAAGGCAAGGCTGTTTGCATGAATAAAAAATTTGAGAGCGGCTGGAAGGCAGAAGGGTTCGGGCGGCACACCGCATTCGGTGCCATTCCTGTCCGCTCACGCGCCTACCCGCAGCCAAGCTGGAGCTTGGCATTCCCGGGCCGGGCTTTTGCTTTATGCGCGATGGTGTCGTAATGCCGTTTGTGCCGAAATCTTTCCTTTGAGAATCGTTTCTAATCAAGGTCTGAAGATAAGCCATTTTTGGCCGCGAATACGCATGCTGAGAGAAGCGGTAGCGATTCCATGGTGTGAATAAGAGCCGCGGCGCTCCAATTTTTTTGAATTTAACCGTAACTCCCGGCTTTTGGTGAATATCTCCGGCTAAGCTCTCCGCTTTGCTCTCACTGGGAGCTTATTCCTCACCTCTGGCTTCAGATTCCTTTTCTGCCATGCTCTCTGGAGCAGGCTCGGTGGAATCGTCCGGGGTCGGGTCTTCCATGTCTGTCTCGGCGTCCTCTTCTTTTTCGCGTTCAGGTGGCGGGGCGACTTCTTTTTCTTCGCCGGATTCCAGGACAAGCCCGCGCAAAACCAATGCCTCAATCTCATTGGTCGGGGCACTTTCCAGATGAAAGACAATTTCCGCCTCCGGGCCGATTCTCAACATGCCCAGACGGACGCGGTTGGTCTCTTCCCAATCCGGCGTGGGCGGCAGTGTGGCACGCACTGGTTCATAGCCGCCTCCGAGGCTTATGACGACGGGGGGCTTTGATTTGTAAGGCGAGGATGAATACAAGATGGTCGCTATGTATGTGCCGGGGCGCAAGGGCTTGGCACGCCGCCAACGGGCGCTGTTGTCCGGTTGCCATCCGAATATGGCCGCCGGAGCACCTTCTATGCTCAACTGGGGATCCAGCCTCGCGTCTTCCATGCGGAAGGTGTGGACGGATAAAACGGTCTGCGTCTCGGCAGTGGGGGTGGGTGCCGCAGGCGTGGCAAATACTGTGGCCAGGAAGTAACCGCCCGCGCAGACGAGGGAGAGGAAGGGGACGAGCACGGCCCATATCCAACTTGGGAACTTGCGCTGGGCGACCCCGGACAGCGCTTCGAGGTCGGCGTCCAGTTCGTCCACGCTTTGGTAACGGTCGCGTGGGTTGGGGCGCAGGCAAAGGCTCAATACCTTGTCCCAGCGCGGGTCGAGACCGGGCACGAGGCGGCTGGGCGTCGTCATGGGCGCCGGAGCGGTGCCGGTCAGTAAATGCCATGCGGCGACGCCGAGGGCGTAAATGTCGGAGCGGGTGTCGGCGGCTTTGCCTTCGAGGATTTCCGGTGCGAGGTAGCCTTCTGTGCCTCCGGCCACTTCCAGTGCGCCGCCTGCGCCATTGGCTAGATGGACGAAGGTGTGGTTATCCCGGCGTCCGCCTTCTGGTGTTTGCATGGCTCCGGAGCGGCTTCTTGCCAGGCGGGCGAGGCCGAAATCGCTGATTTTGACATTGCCGTCGTGATCGAGCAAAAAGTTCTCGGGTTTCAGGTCGCGGTGGACGATGCCGCGTGCGTGCGCGTGTTTGAGGCCGCCGACGATGGCCCGCAGGGAGTGCAGGAGTTCATTGGCTTGCAGGTGCCCGCCGGCGTGGATGCGGTAGCTTTCCAGTGTGCCTCCGGCAAGATAGTCCATGACGAAGTAATAGTGGCCTTCGTGCATCCCGAAGTTGTGGACTTCGACGATGCTGGGATGTTTGAGTGCGGCGAGTGTCTGGGCTTCGTTTTGGAATATCTGGACGAATTCCGGGACGAGCGCCAGATCGGCGGAGAGGATTTTGAGGGCGAATCTTTTTTTGAGAAATACGTGCTGGGCGAGATAGACTACGCCCATGCCACCTTGACCGAGCTTGGTCATGATCTCGTAGTCGCCGATCCGGCTGCCAAAGGGAAACTCAACCTCGTTGGTCATGCAGTCTGTCGTTGGATACGGAGGAGTGTATCACTTCCGTTTTTGAGCAAACAACCAGTCCCATGTCTCGTTGCTGTTGAGTGCCGGAATCCATGCGCTGTGGCCGACATCGGGAAAGAGTGTGAGCTTGGGTTTGGCGCCGGCTTTTTTGAGTGCTTCGGCTATGCTTTTGGAGCCTGTGGGTGGCACCGTGGTATCTTTCTCTCCGTGGAAAATCCAAATGGCGGTTTGCTTGTAAGTGGCGGCTTTGGAGGCGTCGCCATTTCCGCAGATGGGGATGGCGGCGGCAAAAAAGCGTGGGCGGGCTTGCAATGCGTTAAAGGTACCCATGCCGCCCATGGAGAGGCCGAGGACGTAAACACGCTGTTTGTCGGTGGGTTGTTTTTTCAGTGTCTCGTCTATGAGGGCGAAGGCGGCGTTGAGGGGTTGGTTGGGCACGACATTGCCGCGTTCCGGCGCGAGTCCCCAGAAGGAGTTTCCCGGACACTGGGGCACGATCACGAAACAGGGGTATTTGGAGCGCAATTCGGGGAGGGCGAGACGTTCGACGCCGTTGCGCACTTGTCTGGCATTGTCATCGCCGCGTTCGCCCATGCCGTGCAGAAAGAGCACGATGGGATACTTTTTTCCGGGTTCGATTTTTTCCGGTTGGAGCAGGCGATATTGTAATTTGTAGCCGGACTTCAGGGTAAATGTCTTTGCCTCGAATGCCTCGAGTGCAGCCTG
>JAITXH010000151.1 GCA_031284845.1 Puniceicoccales bacterium
TGGCAAGCAGGGCCTCGTTGTCTATCGCGTAAAGAATCGAGGCGAGGAGGCGGTGGTTGATGAGCGGGCGCACGATTGCGGCATACTTGCGCGAGGAGCGGTTTTTGATGACCCAGACCAGCACGGAGCTTTTCAAGGCCTGCGCATTGAGCCATTCAGCGAGATTATCGGCCACAAGCTGTCCGCATTCGCGTTCGAGGAGGAAGTTGACACACTCGGAGGTGAATTTCCCTGTGCTGTTGCGCAAGAGGTCTATGATGAGACCCTGCCACTTGGATGGCGGCTCATCGGCATAGACTCGCGTGAGGAGATCGAGAATGCGTTTGAGATAGGCGGGTGTCTGGGGGATGGATGCGGCAAGCTCGGAAAGTTCATTATTGTCGCAGGTAAGGATGATGTCCTTGGAGGTGGGCTCGAGATGATCTACGTCTTCTTTGAGGTGACGACACAAGTCGTTTCGCACCCAAATGCCGTGCAAACACTCGGCTTTGGTGAGATTTCTTGCGGATTTGATGGCGATGGTCAGCTCGCCGAAAATGCGTTGTAGATCCTCTTCAAAGAATCCTGCCTTTTCGACCCGTGCGGCCATATTGTCATCGCGGGCCTTGGCCAGTTCGCCGAGGGAAAACTCAAAAAGTTTTTCAGCGAGTTGTATCTTTTTGAGCGGATTTTTGTTAAGATAGTATTCTTCAAGGATTTCCTGCTCTGGCTTAATGGGGTCTTCGCGCAACTCGTAGTAGCCTTCCTTCTTGGCAGGCACTGCCACATCGGGATCTTTGACGAGGAGTTTTTTGGCGGCTGCCCACCACTTTTTCACCTTTGTCGCGCCGAGAAGCCGCGTGAGCAGAATGTCCAGCTCGGTGTTGGACACAGAGTGCGCGGGATCCGCGCGCAGGATTTCTTTTATGAGACCGGCGGGGTCGTTTTTAATGAGGTCGGCGATGACTTCAGGCTCGGTCCTCTGCCGGACGAGAATGTTCTCCGGCGGAAGCACATCGAGTTTTTCAACGCAAAACTCGGGCGCCATGGGGTGTTTAGCCCTGCCGCTTTCGTTGAAATCAATCAGAAGGCGGTTGGTGTTGCGGTCGTAGCTTTTGATTTGGCCGAAACCCCAGCTTCTGTGGATACAATACGCGCCATCGCGCATTGCTTCCAATTTTGCCCGCGCAATGCGCAAGGCGGGCTGCTTGGCGAGCAGTTGTTCTATGTCCTCGTTGTTCATCGGAAAACCACCTATGAAGAATGAATAAACACAAAGAGGCAAGCAAAAGACCTTATCTTGTATATTTTGCGGGAAATTAGGCGGGTGCTTTTGAATGGAATCCATCGCTTCAAACGCACAGGCGGGCTGTGGCAAGCAGGCTACGCATTGCGCAGCCTGCCCCTGCCCGTTCCCACCTCGCCTGATTTGCCCGGCGCGCCTGCTTACTCCGTGAGGATGCCCAATGCCGAACGCCTCTGGGGAATAAACGGCAACACATGTTCGCCGTTGGGCACCACGACATCCAGAAGATAAGGGCCGGGATGTGCGATCATTTCTCGGATGGCCTCGCGCAATTCCTCGCGTCGCAGGACTCGCCGCCCGGCGATGCCGAACCCGGAGGCTATTTTGACAAAGTCAGGATACAGCCCGCCTACATTATCCGGGCTGCCGATGTTCTTCGGGTCTCCAAGTATCGTCTGTCCGCGCACGCCTTCATAAAAGCGGTCTTCCCACTGCATGACCATGCCGAGGTGCTGATTATTCAGGAGGAGAATTTTCACAGGGATTTTCTCCACTGCCATACAAGCCAATTCCTGAATATTCATCAAAAATGAACCGTCGCCGTCTATATCTATGACAAGACTTTCAGGCCGGGCCACCTTCGCCCCGATCGCTGCGGGCAGGCCAAAGCCCATCGTGCCCGCGCCCATTGAACTGATGAAGGTGCGCGGTTCTTTGAAATGATAAAATTGCGGCGTCCACATCTGGTGCTGCCCGACTCCGGTGCTGATGATGGCCCCGCCTTTCGTCTCCTCATTTAGGATTTCCACCGCCTGCTGCGGCAGAATGTGGGGTGTCTTTTCTGAATTATAAGTGAACGGGAACGGGTGCTGCCGCTTCCATCCGGCGATAGTGCCCATCCACTCCGTCAAATCGGGCTTCTGAAAACCGCTTTTCTGCGCCAGGCGACAAAGGCGCTCCAGCGCCACCTTGGCATCAGCTTCCACGGGCACATGGACGCGGACGTTCTTATGGTGCTCCGAACGGTCTATGTCTATGTGGACAATGCGCGCCTTGGGAGCAAAGGTCTCAATGGCACCGGTGATGCGATCGTCAAAACGTGCGCCCACTGCGATAAGCAAATCGCTGTGATAGACCGCCCAATTACCTGCGACGGTGCCATGCATACCGAACCAGTAGAGACTCTGCGGAGAATCGGGCGGGAAGGCGCCCAAGCCCATCAGCGTCGAAGCCACGGGGATGCCGGTCAAACGGGCAAACTCGCGCAAAGCTGCCGTGGCACCGCTGGAGATGACGCCGCCGCCGACATAGAGCACGGGGCTTTTCGCCTTGGAAATGGTGTCGAGGATTTCGCTCAGCACGGCATCATCCGGCACGGGCGGCGGGGTGAGGCTCGGCACGTCCACGGCATCCAGACTCTCCGGGAACTCGGGCACGAAGTATGCCTGCTGGACATCTTTGGGGATATCCACAACGACCGGCCCCGGACGCCCTGTGGTGGCGATTTTGAACGCCTTAAAAAGAGTCGAAGGCAGGTCTTCCGGCTTCAGCACGAGGAAGCTGTGTTTCACAATCGGCAGCGTGATGCCGAAGAAATCTGCTTCCTGAAAAGCATTCTTGCCGATGAGTTGTTGGAACACTTGCCCGGTGATGGCCACCAGCGGGATGCTGTCCATGAATGCGTCGGCGATGGGGGTCACGAGGTTGGTAGCACCGGGACCGGAAGTAGCCATACACACGCCGGGCCTGCCGGTGGCGCGTGCGTATCCCTGCGCCATGAAGCCGCCGCCTTGTTCGTGGCGCGGCAGTATGGTGCGGATTTTTTTTGTCCGGGTAAGCGCCTGGCTGATTTCGAGCAATGCCCCGCCGGGATAAGCAAAGACAGTATCTACACCGAGAAGCTCAAGGGTGCGCACGACTACATCGGCACCACGCATAAAAGCCGTCTTCTCAGGAGAGGCGGCTGCGTTTTCGTCCGGTTTCCGGACGTCTGTCTTGGGCTTTGCCATAATGTTGGAATATGTGGAGGTGTTGTTGTCTGCCAGCATGAAAAAGCTGGGAGCGGTGGAAAAAAACACCATGCGCGAGACAGGCAAGATTTTATCCTGCTAATCAGTGCAGTGTTTTTGAGCCTCCAAAAGCAAGCACCGGCATCGGAGATCTGGCACCAAGGGAGGAAGGATGGCCGATATTGGTCTGCACTCGTCCACGCTTTGGAGACAAAAAAAAGGCCGGGCACAAGACCCGGCCTTTTTTTCGCGCTTGCGATTACTTCGAGGTGTAATCCGCTTGCGAGCCTTTGATGTTCTTCTTCGGCACCCAAGGCATGAGCGAGCGCAGGCGCTGGCCCGTCTTTTCCACGAGGTGCTTCTCGCCGTCGTTGAGCAGCTTCTTGTAGTTTTTGAGGCCGCCCTTGTATTCGGCGACCCACTCTTTGGTAAATTTCCCGGATTGGATTTCCTTAAGGATCTTCTTCATCTCCGCCTTTGTCTTCGCGTTCACCACACGCGGGCCGCGGGTGATATCACCGTATTTAGCGGTTTCTGAAATAGAGAAACGCATCCCTGCGATGCCTGACTCGACCATGAGATCCACGATGAGCTTCAATTCATGCAAGCACTCGAAATACGCCATTTCCGGCTGATACCCGGCCTCAACCAATGTCTCAAAACCGGCAGTCACCAACGCGCTCGCCCCGCCGCACAACACGGCCTGCTCGCCAAAAAGGTCGGTCTCGGTCTCTTCCTTAAAGGTGGTCTGAATGACCCCGGCGCGAGTGGCACCGATACCGTGCGCCCAGGCGAGAGCGATTTTTTTCGCCTTCTTGTCGGCATCTTGCGCGACGGCGATAAGGGCGGGCACGCCCTTCCCTTCGACATACTGCGACCGCACGACATGGCCAGGCCCCTTGGGGGCGACCATGGCGACGTTCACGCCGGGAGGCACCGCCACGAGACCGTAGTGGATGGCAAGCCCGTGAATGAAGAGAACGGTCTTCCCCGGAGCGAGATTCGGCGCGATGGCTTCGGCAAACACAGCGGGCTGACGCATGTCAGGCAGCGCGATGAGAAGCACGTCGGCACGTTTCACAGCCTCGGCGGTTTCGAAGACCTCAAATCCCTTTTTCTTCGCAGACTCAATGGACTTGCTGCCCTTGTAGAGGCCGACGATGACCTTGTAGCCACTGTCCTTCAGGTTCATGGCGTGGGCGTGGCCCTGTGAACCAAATCCTATCACCGCAAGGGTCTTGCCCTTGAGGATGGTCGGATCGGCGTCTTTGTCGGTATAGACTTTTGCTGGCATAATATTGTATATGTGTGTGTTTGGGTTGGAAAAGAGTGAGTGCTTCAGTGCCCGCGTGTGAGCGCCACCTGCCCGGTGCGCGCCACTTCGAGGATACCATAAGGCTCGATGATATTGAGGAATGCGGCGATCTTGCGGTCGTTACCCGTGAATTCGACTACGAGTGAAGTGTGCGCCACATCTATGATTTTCGCACGGAAGATATCCGCGACTTCGATAATTTCGGAGCGCGTTTCTTTGGTGGATTGGATTTTCACCATAACAAGCTCACGCGCCACGTAGTCCACCGTAGTGAAGTCCTGAACGCTGATAACGCTGACGAGTTTGCCGAGAGCGCGGACGCATCGGTCAAGCGCAGCTTCATCGGCGACGACAGTCGCAGTGATCCGGGAGAGTTGCGGATCGTGAGTAGGCCCGACATTGAGAGTCTCAATGTTAAAGCCCCGTCCGCTGAGCATGCCGGCGACACGCGCAAGGACGCCGAACTTGTTCTCCACAAGCGCCGACAGGGTGTGTTTTTTCATGTTAAAAGTTTTGATGAATGGAAATGGTGGACGAAGAGGGGCTCGAACCCCCGACCTCCTCGGTGTAAACGAGATGCTCTAACCAACTGAGCTATTCGTCCATTTCGGAGTGCGCGGATATTGAAAACGCGGCGCAGTGAAGCAAGGCGGAAAACCGAAAATTATAATAAAAAAAGCCTCCACATGGGACGTTCCGCGCTAAAGGCTCCTTAACCTTTTAAGTCAAGGTGGGTGCCGGTCACCGGGTTCACGCCTAACGCTTGAAAGCGCCTGGCACTTCCCCGGCTTAATCCAGCTCCCGTAATATCTAAACATAGGAAAGGAAGCACTGGGACGGGTTCTCGTTTCCTGCAGAGGCTTCCAGCACCTCTGTCTCTTTTTCCGGGGATTCCAAGAGAAAAATGCAAACAGTGTCCAGCCCCCCCCCTTCCCCTGCTCCCGATACAATATGTGGGCTTGCGCTCCGCGCTCCGCGCCCTACCCATCTGGCACGTTTTTTCCAAATTAATACACCACGCATGTCCTCTCTTCACCTCGACGGCATCCAAGGGCGTTACGACGCTGTCGTCATCGGCAGCGGCCTTGCCGGGCTGACCGGGGCAAACTGTCTCGCTAAACTCGGACACCGCGTTCTGCTGCTGGAGCACCACCACCAGCTCGGTGGTCTCGCCACATGGTTCAAGCGCCCCGGCGGGCACACCTTCGATATCTCCCTGCACGGCTTCCCGCATGGCATGATCAAGTCCTGCCGCAAATACTGGACGCCGGCCATCGCTTCCGCCATCCACCAGCTCAAGGATGTCCGCTTCGTCAACCCGGAGTTCCAAATCCAGACCACCTTCGACCGGCAGGACTTCACCAGACTCCTCACGGAGACTTTTAAGGTGCCTGAAATACGCGTAGAGGCATTTTTTGAACACCTGCGCGGCATGAACTACTACGACCGCGACACACGCACCACGGGCGAGCTTTTTGAAGAATTTTTCCCCGCCCGCCCTGATGTCCACCGCCTGCTCCTGGAGCCTATCGCCTACGCCAACGGGTCCACGCTGGCCGACCCAGCCATCACCTTCGGCATCGTGTTTTCCAACTTCATGAGCAAGGGGGTTTTTATTTTTCAAGGCGGCACAGACACGCTCATCGCGCAGATGACTGCCGAACTGCTCGCCAATGGCGTCGAAATCAGGCGCAGTTGTCTCGTCGAAAAAATTTACCTCGAAAACGGCCCGGACGGCCTGCCGCACACACGCGGCGTCCGCGTCAAATCCACCCGAGACGGCGGCACGCGCGACATCGCATGCACCGCCGTGCTCTCCAACGCCAACATCAAAAACACCGTCCTGCGCCTCGCCGCTGGAGATCCCCTGCCCGCAGACCTCCTCGATGAAGCCCGTGCCGTGCGCGTCAACAACAGCTCCGCGCAAGTCTATATGGGCATCCGCGACGGCATGGATATCCCCCGCATCGGCGACCTCGTCTTCACCTCCGAGGCAGCCCGCTTCTCCAGCGGAGAACTCGTGGATCTGCACACCACGAGCCGCACGCACAGCGTCTATTACCCGGACACGCGCCCGCATACCCGGACTCCGCGCTACGCCATCGTCACTTCGATAAACCAGCGCTGGCAGGACTGGGACGGGATGGATGCCGCCACCTACGCGCAAAATAAAGCACGCATCACCGAAGAAGCCTTTTCCGGGCTGGAAAAGCACATCCCCGACATCCGCTCCAGAGTGGACTGGGTCGAAGCGGCAAGCCCGCGCACCATCGAGCGCTACACGCGCCACTGGGAAGGTGCCTCATTTGGCACCAAGTTCGAAGGGCTGAAAGTGTCCCTGGAATTGCCAAAACACGCGCCGGGCCTCTTTCACGCCGGCTCCGTAGGCATCATCATGTCCGGCTGGCTGGGCGCGATTAATTACGGCGTGATCACCGCGGCAAAGATGGATGCATTTTTGACCAGCAACACAGCGCCGGGCTAGCCCCTTTTTTGCTGTCCTTTTCACATCTCCCTGCATTCATTTCCACGCATAATCTTTCACTACACAAATGACAAAAATTCTCACACTTGCTGCACAAGCGCGCCACGCTGGTAAACTGCTCCACGCCGCCTACGACAACCTCGCCGAATGGCTTCAAGCCGGATTCCTCCCCGAGTGGGCACTCCAGTCTCTTGAAGAACTCGCCAAACAGCAGGCATGGGGCGAGATCAACGACCGGTTTTTCAAAAAGCTCGCCTTCGGCACCGGAGGCATGCGCGGCCTGACTATCGGGCGCATCACCACTCAAGCCGAACTCGGCGTCCCCGGCCCGCAAGATACCCCTGCGCATCCCGCAGTCGGCGCCAATAACCTCAACGACTTCACCCTTGTGCGGGCCACAATCGGCCTTTTCCGATACGTGGACGGCTGGCTCACCCGCCACAGCGTCTCCAGCCGCACCCGCAAGCCGCGCCTCGTGATCGCACACGATGTGCGCCACTTCTCCCGCCACTTCTGCGAACTGGCAGCCGGCGCATGGACGCAGCTCGGCGGCGAAGCCTTCATCTTCGACGGCCCCCGCTCTACACCACAATTAAGCTTCACCGTGCGCCACCTGCATGCCGACACCGGCATCGTCATCACAGCCTCCCACAACCCACCGTCTTACAACGGCTTCAAATGTTACTTCAACGACGGCGCACAAGTCGTCCCCCCGCACGACTCCGGCATCATCGCCGAAGTAAACGCCGTGCGGCTCAGCGAGATCCCCTCGTTCTCCAATAAAGACCTCTCCTCCGTGCAATCCGTGCCGGTCTCAGCGGAAAACGCCTACCTCGCCCGCATCGCCGACAACGTGCTCGACAAAGACATCATCGCCCGCGCCCGCCCCAACATCGTCTATACAAACATCCACGGCACAGGCGACGTGATGATCCTGCCCGCACTGGCGCGTTTTAACGCACGCGTCACCACCATCCCCGCCCAGCGCAGCCACGACCCGCGCTTCCCCACCGTCAAGTCGCCCAACCCGGAAAACGCAGAAGCATTCACTCTGGCACTCGAAACGGCTAAAAAAGAAAATGCCGACATCGTCATCGCCACCGATCCCGATGATGACCGCGTTGGCGCTGCCGTGCGCGAGCTCGATGGCTCTTACCGCCTAATCACCGGCAACACCATCGGCAGCGCACTTGCCGCCTACCGCATCGCAAAAATGAAAGCCACCGGCATCATCCCGCAGGAAGGCTCACAACGCGCCACGCTGGTAAAAACATTTGTGACGACCCCCTTGCAGGACGCCATCGCCAAGGCCGAAAACATCCGCTGCGTGAACACCCTGACGGGCTTCAAGTGGATAGGAGCCAAACTGCGCAAATATCAGGAAGAAGTGGAAAACGCCCTGCGCCTCCGCGGTGCCGGCTCCATTGATTACGATATCCTGCCCTGGAGCGAACACGCTACTTTGCTGCAACGCCACTCCACCTTTTTCGTCTTCGGCGGAGAAGAGAGCTACGGCTATCTCGGCACAGACAGCGTGCGCGACAAAGACGGCAATGCCGCCGCGCTCATGATTGTCGAACTCGCCGCCTGGCTAAAAGAGCAAGGGCTGACTTTCAGTGAGTATCTGGACCAGATTTACCTGCGTTGCGGTTTTTACACCGAAGACCTTTTGAACATCGTCATGGAAGGCGCAGACGGTGCCGCCCGCATCCGGGCGATACTCGACAGCCTGCGAGACTCGCCGCCGAGCAGCGTGGATGGAGCCGCAGTTGTTTCATTTTTGGATTTCGGGCGCCAGGACATTACCGACACCGATGGCGATCCGGTGCCCAAAGAAGATTTTTTCTTTTTCACCCTCGACGATGGGCGGCGTTTCGCTGTGCGCGGCAGCGGCACCGAACCAAAGATAAAGTATTATCTATTTGCCGGTCTGCCGGTGAAGAACGCCGCCGCACTGGAAGAACGCAAGGCATTGGCTTCGCGCGCTCTAGCGAGCCTGAGGAGCAAGCTGAAGGCCGATGCCATCTACCGGTCAAAAAAATAAAAGAGACCCTGCCCGCTCTCCGTATTGCCCGTGCCAGCCTGTGTTCGTCTCCTCCTCCCTTGAGGCGCAACACACCCGCTGAGCAAAAAAATCTAATAAAGCCCGCCCTCGCGTGTCTTCATTAGCGGGCGCGTTCCTGCTCGCCTCACGGGAAACCAAACAGCGTTGTCATGACATTTTCCACTTTCCCGCTTTCTTTAAACACAAAACGCGCAATCTTTTGTTTCTCGTTTCACCACCCGAAAAATTTTAAGCTATCCACAATGAAAACACTCCGCTCCCTCCTCGCGCTCCTCGCCCTCGTGTCCGCCACTACACTCGCCGTCGCAGAAATAGCCCCCGCTACTTCGTTGTCGCCCATCCCACCGCACCCGTCCGCGCCAGCGGGTGCCACCATCTCCCTCCACGCCACCGTCCCCTCACCCGGCGAGACCGTAGCGCCCGCATTCGCCACCGCCACGCTAAACCAAACTATCACGGTTGATGGCACCACCGGGGGCACCCCGCATACCGTCGTCGCCACTGCCGAACTCTCCGCCCGCGTCCTCCAAGGCGAAGTCTCCCGCTTCACCTTCGCTTTCACGGGCAAGGAGAGCGTCGGAAAAGTCACCGGAGATAACGTCGCCTCTTGGGAAACACGCCGCACCGCCGACGGCGTCCGCCTCCTCGACATCTTCACGACCGCTCCGCTCAAGCCCAACACCACCTTCTCCGCCACCATCACCTTCTCCGCCTACACGCTCGCAGGACGCACTACCGACGGTGCCGAAGGCGCATTCGCCGTCCCCGTGCTCTCGCTCCCCAAGAGCGATGCCATCACTGCCAGAACCGGTGCCCCGGCACATATCGTGCTCGACGGCACAGTAAACGTCGCCACTCACGAGATACCCGACGCAAAGCTCCACACACACGATGCTCTCTTCCGCGTCTCCCTGGCTCCCGACGCCACCGGATTGCGCTTCACTTACGACACCACCTCCGAGAAGCCCGCCCTGCTGCGCATCGCCTACACGCAAAAACCCTCCACCCTCGAGCAATTCGTGCTCGATGGCACGTTCGAGCCTAAGACCGATTCCCTCACCTTCACCTTGAGCGCCATCGCAAAAGTCCGCACCGCCGATGCCCTCCTCCCCATACTCCAAGGCCCCGTCGCCGTCATCCGTGAATCGGGCGATTCCGACGCATCCACCACCCCTTCAGCCAACCCTCGCCTCACTCTCAGCGGCGGCGGTTACGCACTCCAGTTCGACAAGCCCGGCGAATATCCCGTCAAGCTCCACTTGGTTGCCAAGCTCGACCACAAAGGCGATACCACCACCGTTCTTTTCACCATTCCCGGTGTCCCCATCGCCCCCATCACCCTCCGTGGTTTCCCCGCAGACACCCGCTTCTCCACCACCGACGACATGCCTGCGCTGTCCGCCCTGAAGACTGAAAAAGCACCCGGCAGTCTCACCTACACAGGTTATCTCTCGCCTCAAGGCCGGGCTGCGTTCTCCTGGACAAAAGCCAAGCCAGACACCGATGCCCGCCTCTTTTTCTCCACCGAAGAAACCACCGAAATCACCGTCCGCCCCGGTCTCCTGCGCCAAAACGCCCGCTACCGCTACCAGATCCTTCAGGGCAAACTCGACAGCCTCCGCTTCTCGCTTTCCGGCGATGGCGAAATCCTTCGCGTCACCGGCGAGGATGTGCTCTCGTGGAAAGTCGAGGAAACCGGAAAAAAAGAAACCGGGAAAAAATCCGCCGCTGCTGCTCCCCGTGCCCTTGTCGTCCGTCTGGCCCAGCCAAAAACCGGCGATTACGCCCTGACCATTGACGCCCGCACGCCCCTTGGCGACTTCCCCCTCGACATCGCTCCGCTCTCCCTCGCCCCGCAAGATGGTGTGCGCCACAGCGGCTTCGTCCAAGTCGCCAATGAGGGAGCAGTCCGCCTCGAGTCCACGCCCCGCAGCGGCCTGACCCAAATCGCCCCCGCGCTCTTCCCCGCCAACCGCGCCTTCCCCGACGGCACCCAGCGCTTCGTCTATCGCGTCGCCGGTGCGCAGACGGCCCTGAGCATCCACGCCGACAACATCCTCCCCGAGGTCAACGTCTCCGCCCTCGCCCTCTACCGCATCACCGAGAGCGACCTCTTCATTGACCTCGAAGCCGAGCTGGACGTGCGCGAAGCCCCCTTGCAGGAAATCACGGTGTCAGT
>JAITXH010000039.1 GCA_031284845.1 Puniceicoccales bacterium
AAAAAAACTATTGTCATCGTCGCGGGAACGCGCCCGGAGTGCATCAAAATGGCTCCGGTCTATTTTGCTTTGAAGGAGTCGGCGTCGCTTGAGCCGGTTTTCCTGTCCACGGCGCAACATCGGCAAATGCTGGATCAGGCGCTGTCGGTTTTCGGTATTAAGCCGGAGCACGACTTGAACTTGATGCAGCCGGGGCAGACTTTGCCGGATTTGACAGCACGGGTGTTGACGGCTGTGGGTGGGTTTCTCGACAAGCACCTGCCGGCGGCGGTGCTCGTGCAGGGCGATACGACGACGGTTTTGGCGTCGGCGCTGGCGGCGTTTTACGCGAAGGTGCCTATCGGCCATGTGGAGGCGGGGTTGCGCACTGGCGACATGCTGGCTCCGTTTCCCGAAGAGATGAACCGGAGGTTAACCAGTCCGTTGGCCCGTTGGCATTTTTGCCCGACTGCGCAAAGCCGTGATAATCTGCTGCGCGAGGGCATAGCTGACGCACAGTGCTTCGTCACGGGCAATACGGTCATTGATTCGTTGCTGCGCGTGCGCGACCAGTTGGACGCCAAGGGTGTCGTCGCGCGGGATGTCGCTGTGCGCTGCCGTATCCCTGCGGACTTCGTGCGCGATTTTCTCGAGGTGAGCGGCAGGCGTTGGGTTTTGGTGACGGGGCACAGGCGGGAATCGTTTGGTGGTGGCTTTGAGGCGATTTGCCAGGCGATTTTGCAACTGGTGTCGCGTTTTCCGGACCTCGGGATCTTATACCCCGTGCATCTCAACCCGCAAGTGCAGGAGCCGGTAAACCGGATTCTCGGCGGGCATCCGCGAGTGGCTTTGATTCCTCCGGTGGATTACGAGGACTTCATCTGGTTGATGAACCGGAGCTATTTTGTGTTGAGCGATTCTGGCGGGGTGCAGGAGGAGGCACCCAGCTTGGGCAAGCCTGTCCTCGTCATGCGCGAGACCACGGAACGCCCTGAGGGTGTTGCTGCCGGCACATGCCGTCTGGTGGGCACGGATACCGGAAAAATTTTGAGTGAATCTTCGGTATTGTTAACAGACGCCGCCGAATATGCTCGTCGCACCGCTTTGAAAAATCCTTACGGCAGCGGTATTGCCGCGCAGGAAATCAGACGAATTCTGGAGTCTGAATTTTGAAGCTTATCCCCCCTTTTTTTTCTTTAGCTATGAAATACGATATTTGCGTTCTCGGTCTTGGCTACATCGGCCTGCCGACTTGTTCCGTCTTTGCCACCAAAGGGAAGCACGTCCTCGGAGTGGACGTCCAGCCTCGCGTGGTGGATACTATCAACCAAGGGAAAATCCATATTGAGGAGCCTGAGCTTGACGTGCTCGTCAAAGCCGCCGTGCAAAGTGGTAATCTCCGTGCGGCCACCACGCCGCAACCCGCCGACGCCTTCATCATCGCGGTGCCGACGCCTTTCAGTGTCGCAGCCGACAACAGCAAAAAACCCGACCTCTCCTATGTCGAGTCCGCGGCGCGCAGTCTGGCACCTGTGGTTGAGCCGGGGAATCTCGTCATCCTTGAGTCCACCAGCCCTGTGGGGACCACGGAGAGTATCAAGGGGTGGCTGTCCGACGCATTGCAAAAAACCGGGCGTGCGGTTTCCGCCGATACCCTTCTTTACGCCCACTGCCCGGAGCGCATTTTGCCGGGGCAGATGTTGAAGGAGCTCGTGAGCAATGATCGCATTGCCGGCGGGCTTACTCCGGAAGCAGGGGCGCGTGCCAAGGCGCTTTACCAGACATTTTGCCCGGCGGAGATTTTCACCACGGACGCCCGGACTGCCGAGATGGCCAAGCTCACTGAAAACGCTTTTCGCGATGTGAATATCGCCTTTGCGAACGAGCTTTCACTGATCTGCGAGCGCATCGGCGTGGATGTCTGGGAGCTTATCCGTCTGGCGAACCGCCACCCACGTGTGAAAATCCTGCAACCCGGCCCCGGCGTGGGTGGGCACTGCATCGCCGTTGACCCGTGGTTTATCGTGGATGCAGCTCCTGCCGAGGCGCGTGTCATCCGCACGGCCCGCGAGGTGAACGATGCCAAGCCGCATCATATCGTCGCGAAAGTAAAAGCGGCGGCGCAGGCAATCGGCGGCGGCAAGCCTGTCACCGTCGCCTGCTTTGGCCTCGCATTCAAACCCGATGTGGATGATTTGCGTGAAAGCCCTTCCGTGGAGATCACACACATCTTGGCCGGCGACTCCGCTTTGCGTGTGTTGGCGGTGGAACCGCATGTGACGGCGTTGCCCAAAAAACTCGCTGGCAGCGCGGTGACTTTGGCGACTCTGGACGAGGCACTCGCGCAGGCCGACATTCTGGTGCTGCTGGTTGACCACAAGGCATTCAAGGCCATCCCCGCCTCCCGTCTCGCCGGACGCCGCATCGTGGATACCCGGGGCATCTGGCGGTGAGAAAATAACCTGTAACCTTTTAGCTTCCTTTTCCGCAGCCTGCCTGCTTTCTTGGGTTGTGCGGTTCTTCCTCGCACGACATCCACGCAACTTATGGCCATACGCGTCCACGACACTCTCAGTCGCTCTATAAAGCCGCTCGTCCCGCGCGAGCCCGGTATTCCTTATCGCATGTATTGCTGCGGGCCTACGGTATATGGCCCGGCCCATATTGGCAATTTCCGCACGTTTCTCATCCAGGACGTTCTCCGCCGCACTCTTCAAATGGACGGGCTGGAAGTGCGTCATGTCCGCAACATCACTGATTTGGACGACAAGACCATCTACCGTTCGCAGGAGACCGGAGTGCCGTTGCACGAGTTCACGGAAAAATGGACACATAAATTTCATGACGACTGTGCTGCGCTGAACTTGTTGCCGCCCCATGTCGAGCCGTCCGCTGTCGAACACATCCCGCTCCAAATCGCGATGGTTGAAAAACTCATCGCCAACGGGCACGCCTACAAGACCTCTGATGGTTCCGTCTATTTCAAAATCCACACCTGCCATGATTACGGGAAGCTCTCTCATCTGAATCTTGATGCGTTGCGCACACAAGAGACCAACAGTGCCGGAGTTGCCAACGACGCCGATGAATACGAGCGGGAGAGTGTGTCGGACTTCGCGCTGTGGAAAGCCCGCAAGCCCTCGGATGGCCCGAATTTCTGGCCCAGCCCGTGGGGCGATGGCCGACCCGGCTGGCACATCGAATGCTCGGCCATGAGCACGCACTATCTCGGCGAGACCTTCGATTTGCACGGCGGGGGCATAGACTTGTGCTTCCCGCATCATGAAAACGAGATCGCACAGGCAGAGTGCGCCACGAAGGAAAAGGGGTTTGCCGCGCACTGGTTCCACACCATGCACCTCATGGTAGATGGCGCGAAGATGTCCAAGAGCCTGGGCAATCTTTACACACTTGACGATCTGCGCACACGCGGGGCCACGCCGATGGCCGTGCGCTATGCGCTCATTTCCGGGCATTACCGCAGCCAGCTCAATTTCACACTGAAAAGTCTGGCGGACGCTGGTGCCGCGCTGTCGAAAATCGAGCGTGCCGCAGAGCGTCTGTTAGCTAGATGCGGGCTGGAGCGTGCGGATTTTGCTCCGTTGAGTATCCCGGAGAAAAACACCACCTGGGGCGAGTTTCAAGGCGCGTGGGATATGTTGCTAGACGACTTGAATGTGCCCGGTGCGTTGGGACGGCTTTTCAGCGCACTCACCAAGGTGAATTCCCCCGAGCGCACGCCAGCACAAGCACGGGCGGATTTGTCCGGGCTGGGCAACTTGCTTTATGCGCTTGGCCTCGTGCTCTTCACCGGAAATCCGGACGAAAACGCCGGAGCAGAGGCAGAAATCCCGGCAGAGGTCGCTGCGCTGGGCGAACGCCGCTGGGCGGCAAAGCAGGCGCGCGATTTTGCGACCGCCGACACACTGCGCATCGAGTTGGGGAAGCTCGGCTGGAAATCTCTGGATCGCAAAGACGGCTACGTGTTGGAACGGCTTGAAGATTAACCCGCATATTTCGCGGGAAAAGCCGCCTCAAAACCGCCTCCTGCATCGGCGGTGATAGAGAATATTCCAGCCCTGACTCCACTGCTCTTTTGCAGGATTAGAGGCAGGGCTGTTGTTGTTCGACCGGCTGAAATGCCCGCCGGCACGGCACAAGGCTGACCGAGTTATTGTCCTCCTCCCGCTGAGGTCAATGCCGGCAGGCTACCCATTGCGCTAGGGCAGGGCAGAAGTAAGACGAATTGATACCCGCCCGCGCCTTTCCTCGAAGATGGCGGAAGCAGACTTCTTATATACCCGGAATGCGGACGCGGGAAACTTCTTGGCGTGACAATTGCGTGCCGCCGCGCATGGTGTGCGCCCCTCCAAATGGACAAGTTTTCCGAAAGACGCCAGACATCGCCCCGCCGCCAACGCGAGGCAGCCCCGGCATCGTCGCCCGCCGCGACAGACCGCGTCCCACCCCACAATCTCGACGCCGAGCAGGGCTTGCTTGCCAGTTGCATTATCGAAAGCGGCGGCGAAATACTCAACGAGTGCATCGCCCAAAAGATCAATCCCGACTACTTTTTCACCGTCCCCCACCAATTGATTTTCCGCGCCTTGATCGAGCTTCAGAGCGCGAGTATCCCCATTGACGAAATCTCGTTGTGCCATGCGCTTGAGACCGGCAACGCACTCGAAACCGCCGGCGGAGCTGCCTATGTTAACGCACTTACCAACCGCATCGAAGTCACAGCGCATGCGCGCCATTGGCTTAAAATCGTCCGCGAAAAATATTTTTTGCGCAAACTCATCAGCACGGCGACGCGCACCGTAGAGTTGGCCTATCAGCCCGGCGACGATTTGGGCCATCTGCTCAACACCGTTGAACAGAGTTTTTTTGAAATCACCAACGACCGTATCGCCAGCGACAGCATCCAGCATGTGCGCACGCCGGTGAAGGAAGCGGAGGATTTGATCCGCCAACTTCAAGAAAGCCGCAACAGCATAACAGGCGTCCCCACCGGCTTTGATGAGTTGAACAAGATGTGCTTCGGGTTCCACCCCGGCCAGATGATAGTCGTGGCAGCCCGGCCCGGCATGGGGAAAACCTCCATCGCCCTCAACTTTATTGAAGCTGCCCTGTTCAAAAACAGATCGGCGACAGGCGGCGCAGCCCCTCCCGTGCCCTCACTCATGTTCAGCCTTGAGATGCCCTCACGCGAACTGGCCATGCGCCTGTTGTGCGCCCGGGCCAGCGCAGGGCTTGAGAAAATACGCGAAGGAACGCTCCCCAAAGCCAAGCTTGCCGACATCGTCAACGCAGGAGCGGAATACAAAGACATGCCCTTCTATATAGACGACCAAGGCGGGCAGACCATTCTGGAAATCCGCGCCAAAGCCCGCCGCCTTGTCCAGCAACACAAAATCGGCATCATCATAATAGACTACCTCCAGCTCATCAACGGCACCGACAACAGCCTCCCGCGAGAACAGCAAATCGCCGAGGCTTCGCGCAGTATCAAGGCCATGGCCAAAGAATTTAAATTGCCCATTATCGCACTCGCCCAGCTCAACCGTAAAAGCGAAGACGAAAACCGTGCCCCGCGTATGTCCGACCTGCGCGAGTCCGGTTCTATCGAGCAAGACGCCGACATGGTACTGCTCATAGACAAGAAACGCAAAGGGGGGAAACGCACTAAAAACAGCGAATCGGAAGACGATTCCGACGAAGAAAATGGAATAGATGTCGTTTCACGAGAACTAATCATTGCCAAACAGCGCAATGGGCCTACAGGTGAGGTTGAACTTTTATTCCGTAAAAGCCTAGCACGCTTCGAATCCGCGCACTCGCATGGCCACATTTCTTAAACCTAGTCTCTTTGGACTGCTCGTCGCTTGCGCGTCTGGCATCCCCAGCGCTGCAGCCGTTGACCAGCCCGGGCTTGCTGCTGCCGCTGTTACAGCATTCCCGCCTTATCCCGTCCTCGCGTTTAGTCCCGCGACCGCGCTCGTCTCCGCCATCGCCGCGGATGCTCGCCCAGCCGCCGTGCCGCCCGTGCAGGTGTCGGCAGCGCCTTCGCCTTCGCCCGTAGTAGTGATCCCTTCGCCCACTGCGCTCGCCGCCGTCGTGTCGCCATCGGTCCCCGCCCCCGCGCCGGTCGTGGTTATTCCTGCGCCTACCGCATTATCTGCGCCTGTGGCCTCGCCTTCGCCCGTAGTGATCCCCTCGCCCACTGCGCTCCCTGCGCCCGTGGCATCATCGGCTCCCGCCCGCGCGTCCGTTCCGATCGTGGTCATCCCCGAGCCTACCGCATTACCCGCGCCGACGCGGACATCCGCCGCCCCGTCCGCCGCTCCCGTAGTGGTCCCTTCGCCCACTGCACTCCCCGCTCCCGTAGCGCCATCGGCTCCCGCCCGCGCGTCCGTTCCGATCGTGGTCATCCCCGAGCCTACTGCACTACTCGCGCCTGAGGCGCCATCGGCCCCCGCCAGCACGTCCGTGCCGATTGTGGTCATCCCCGAGCCTACCGCATTATCCGCACCGACGTCGACATCAGCACCGTCGTCCGCGCCCGTAGTGATCCCCTCGCCCACCGCGCTCCCCGCTCCCGAGGCAGCAGCATCCACCCAGCCGCCCCCTGCGCCCGACGCCGCCCCGACGCCCGTATCCCCGGCACCGTCCCGGCTCCCGGCGTCCATCGCAGCCATGGCACTCGTGCAAAGTGCAAAAATTTCCGACATTGAATACCGCTTCGACGGCGTGCGTAAAGTAGACGAGTCCCTCGCCGCCGCACACCTGCGTTTAAAGGTCGGCGAAACCTTCACGCAGGAAGCCGCCGATGCCTCCATCCGCGCCCTTTACCGCACAGGCTTTTATGAATTTGTCAGCATAGACCCCGAATTGCGGACCCGCGCCGTGACCAATTCCGACGGCAGTGTCGGTTCCGAATTCACCGTCCACCTCAATGTTCTCCTCCAACCACGGTTGCGCGTAAGCTCCGTCAAATTTGAAGGCAACACCGAGTGGGATGCCGAAAGCTTTTTCGGCAACAACGGCCTCATGGACGAAAGCGCCATCAGGCCCGGCGACCCGCTCGACGAAGTGCTCGTAAAACGCACTGTCGAGAAACTCATCAAAAAATACGACGCCTACTACCCATTCGCCGAAATCACACCGCGCATTGACCGCGATGATGCCAAAGGCACCGCCTCCGTTACCTTCGTCATCAAAGAAAATCAGGTCATCAAAATTGATTCGATTACCTTCGTCGGCAACGAGCACATCACGGACACCGACCTGCGCCCCGAGATAGACACCTCCTCATGGGCTTGGACATTTGACCCGGAGGACTTCCCCGGCTGGCGCTTCGCCAAATTCTCATTCATATCCAACTACGGACGCTTTCACAAAGAAGAGTTTCGCAACGACCTTGGCAAGCTGCGCAGTTTTTACCGCAATCAAGGATTCCTCGATGTAGAGATCCCCGATGAAGCCGTAGAGCAGAAGATCGTTGATACCAGCGGAGATAAATCCCGGCTCGCCATCACGATAAAGATTTCCGAAGGCCGCCGCTACACCGTTGGCGATGTCAAAGTCGAAGGCAACACCCTAGGTGGCACCTTGCCCGGAGAGAAAAAGCTCACCGACGAGCGCATCGGGCAAGTGGAACGCTTCAAGACCGAGAGCATCCTTAAATACCTCGCCCAGCGCCGCCGCGACCTTACGCGTCCCTATCCCGTCGGCGACCGCGTCCACGATCTGATATTCTCCGGCGGCGTGCGCGCCCGCGCAGCCGATGAGTTGCGCACCAATTTCGACTCACTCGAAGCCGGAGACTGGTATTCACCCAAAGCCGTAGAGACCGCCCTCGAAAAACTGCGCGACTACTATGGCGAATGGGGTTACCTCAACACGTTCGTCACCGTCCAACGCCGCCCCAACATTGAGACAGGAAAGGTGGACCTCGTCTTCCACGTCACCGAAGGCACCAAGACCTACCTCAACTCCATCAACATCCGCGGCAATAACCGCACCCGCACCCGCGTCATCGTGCGCGAACTGGTGATGGCCCCCGGCGAAGTCTTTGACACCGTGCGCATGAAAAACTCCGAACGCATTCTGCGCAACACACGTTTCTTCGACGATGTGCGCCTCTCGCCGGAAGTCACAAACGCCAACATCCCCAACCGCCGCGACCTGCGCATCGAAGTTCACGAAGCCCCCACCGGCAGCCTTTCCTTCGGCGTCGGCTTTAGCACCGTCGAGCAACTCGTCGGTTACGCCGAATATTCCGAAAGCAATTTCGACCTCTTCAACTGGCGCAACTACTTCCGCGGCGGCGGGCAGAAATTCCGCCTGCGCCTGAGCATTGGCACCATTTCAAGCGCCATTGAGCAATCCTTTGAAGAGCCTTGGCTGGGCGGACGCGAACTCGCACTGGGCTACAACGCCTACTTGACCAGCGACAGCTACGCCAGCAGCGACTACGAGACCCAACGTCTCGGCGTTAACGTCTATTTGCGACGCCGCATCTTTGAGGAAGTTTACGCCAAACTCGACTACACCATCGAAGATACGCGCCTGCGTCAGGTCGCATGGAACGTCCCCGACTTCATCCGTCAGGACAAAGGCTCCAACCTCATTTCCAAAGTCGGGCTTTCCCTGTATCGCGATACGCGCAACGATGTGAACTTCCCCACCTACGGCAACCGCTTCTCCCTCTCGCAGTATGTCGCAGGCGGCCCCCTGGGCGGCGATGTGAACTACTATCAGGTCGAGGCCCGTGCCGCACAGTGGATCCCCATCTTCGAGACTGGCGAGCAGACCCTCCAGATACTGGCACGCGTGGGAGCCATGGTATCCTACGGCAGCAAAAAGCACATCCCCTTCTACGAACTCTTCCACTTGGGCGGCGCTTACACCATGCGCGGGTTCAAGTATCAACACATCGGCCCCTTCGAAGGCGACGAGGCCACAGGCGGCAAGACCTACGGCTTCGCAAGCGCCGAATACACCATCAAGCTCTTCGAGCAGCTGCGCTTCGCCATTTTCTACGACTGGGGCTTCGTCAACAGAAAAGGCTTCGATTTCGACACATCCAGCTTCAACGACGACGTCGGCTTCGGTTTCCGCATCCTCGTCATGGGAGCTGTCATGCGCATAGACATCGGCGTCCCCATCACCTCCAGCAAGGATAACGACGACGGCGTCCGCTTTAATTTTTCATTCGGCACCGTGTTTTGATTGTCTTTTTTTCCGAACATTCCAAATAACAACCACTACTCAATCATTATGAAGAAACTTCTGT
>JAITXH010000052.1 GCA_031284845.1 Puniceicoccales bacterium
CTCGGCATCCCGAATTACCTCGGCATCTGGGGAGCCATCGTCACCGGCCTGGTCACCGGCATCATCATCGGCAAGTCCACCGAGTATTACACTTCTCAAGAATACAAACCGACTAAGCACATCGCCGAAAGCAGCGAGACCGGCCCCGCCACCGTGATCATCTCCGGCATCGGCGTTGGCATGTTGTCCACGGCGATTCCCGTCGTCGTCGTCTCCATCGGCACCGCCCTCGCCTATTGCTTTGCATCCGGCGACTGGCACTTCAACCCGTCCAGCATGGCCATCGGCCTTTATGGTATCGGCATCGCCGCTGTCGGAATGCTCTCCACACTCGGCATCACGCTCGCGACCGACGCCTACGGCCCCATCGCCGACAACGCCGGCGGCAACGCCGAGATGAGCGAACTTCCGCCCGAAGTGCGCAAACGCACAGACGCCCTCGACTCGCTGGGCAACACCACCGCCGCCACCGGCAAAGGCTTTGCCATCGGTTCTGCCGCGCTTACCGCGCTCGCCCTCCTCGCCTCTTATGTCGAGGAGTTGAAGATCGCCATGAAGCACGTTCTGGAGCCGGTCCTTGGTAAAGACACCGTCGAACTGGCCAATGCCACATTCGCGCAATTCAACGTATGGGAGGGCAACCACGCTGCCGAGAAAGCCGCCATTCTCGCGGGCAAGGGCAACGAAGCAGCAAGCTCCGTTATAGATACAGCCAACCTCACCCAGTTCATGGACTTCTTCCAAGTGAACTTGATGAATCCGAAAGTCATTATCGGCCTCTTCCTCGGCTCCATGATGTCGTTCCTCTTCTGCGGCCTGACGATCAACGCCGTTGGCCGCGCCGCCAAGAGCATGGTGCAGGAAATCGTGCGCCAGTTCCAAGGTGCCGGGATTTTAGACGAAAAAAGCAAAGTCGTCGCCAAGTTCCTGAATACCGAAACCGGCAAAATCACCTTCCCCGAAGGTTACAAGCCCGACTACGCCCGTTGCGTCGCCATTTCCACAAGCGGTGCTCAACGCGAGATGATTATTCCGTCGCTCCTCGCCGTTGTCGTCCCGATTCTCGTCGGCATCGTGTTTGGTGTTCCCGGCGTCTTTGGACTCCTCGGCGGCGGCCTTTCCGCCGGCTTCGTTCTCGCCGTCTTCATGGCCAACTCCGGTGGTGCATGGGACAACGCGAAGAAATATGTCGAAGAAGGTCACCTCGGCGGCAAACGTTCCGAGGCCCACAAAGCGACCGTTATCGGCGACACCGTTGGCGACCCCTTCAAGGACACCGCCGGCCCGAGCTTGAACATTCTCATTAAGTTAATGAGCATGGTTTCCATCGTCACCGCAGGCGTGAACATCGCGATCACCTTGCTCTGAACGAACACACGGGAAACCGCCTCGTGCGGAAAATCTCAAACGAAAAAACCGCCCGGAAACGGGCGGTTTTTTTGCGTCCCAGCCATGACAATATTTTTACAACTCCATGACAACCCTGTGACAACTACCGCTTTGTTTTCCGATACAATGGGCCGCGTTCACTCAACCAATAACTCGAACACACAGCACACATGAAAACAAAATGCTTCTTCGCACCACTCGCCGCTGCGGGCCTCGCACTCGCCGCTGCATTCGCGCCCTCCGCGCTCCACGCCGCCTCGCCAGTCGAGTTGCGCGTTGAACTCGACCGCTCCGTCCTGCCAGCCAACACCAAGGACAAAGCCGTCATCAAAATCTCGCTCGACGGCCTGCGCCTCGAGCGCCGCGAAAACCGCCCGCCCGTCAACCTCGCCATGGTGCTTGACCGCTCCGGATCGATGAACGGCGAAAAAATCATTCAAGCCCGCGAAGCCGCAATCGAAGCCGTGCGCCGCCTCGCCACAGACGACATCGTCTCCCTCATTGCCTTCGACGACCGCGTAGAAACACTCATCCCCGCGACCCGCGTCGGCGACCTCCGCAACATCGAAGAACGCATCCGCCGCATCCAGCCGGGCAACTCTACCGCGCTCCACGCCGGTGTCTCGCAAGGAGCCGCCGAGTTGCGCGAAAACCTCACCAAGCCCGGTTACATCCACCGCATCATCCTACTCTCGGATGGGCAGGCCAATGTCGGCCCGGAAACGCCCGAACAACTCGGCGCACTCGGCGTCAAGCTCGTGAAAGACGGCATCTCCGTGACCACCGTCGGGCTGGGCCTCGGCTACGACGAAGACCTGATGACCAAGCTCGCGCTCAAGAGCGACGGCAACACCTACTTTGTGAAAAACGCCCGCGACCTGCCGGACATTTTCAAAACCGAACTCGGCGACGTGCTCAACGTCGTAGCGCGCCGCGTGGCCATCACCATCGAGTTTCCCGAAGGTGTCCGCCCTGTGCGCTTTGTCGGGCGCGAAGGCACAATCAAGGGGCAAAGCGCGGAACTGACCATTAACCAAATCTACGGCGGGCAGGAAAAATTCGCCCTTGTGGAAGTAGAAATCCCCACGGTGAAAGACGGCACCGAACGCGACTTGGCACGGGTGAACGTCGCCTTTGAGAACACGCGATCACAAACGGTGGAAAAATCCACTGTCGTTGGCCGCGCACGTTTCAGCGCAGATAAAAACGTCGTGCTCAAATCCGCGAACCAGCGCGTGCAGGCGGACTACGCGAGCAACCTCATCGCAGTCGCAAAAGACGAGGCGATTGTGCTGGCCGACGCCGGAAAGGTGAGCGAAGCGGCGGCGCTCATGCGTTTGCAATCGGCAACCTTGAACAGCGGATACTTCGCGAACAACACCGTCGTCGCGGAGCTTGCCAGTAAAAACACCGCCGACGCCGACAGCCTCGAAGCCAAGGGACTGGATAACGCCGCGCGCAAAGACTATCGCGCCACCAACGCCAACACCTACCTGCAACAAGCTGTGACGTATCCCGGGGCGACTAAATAACGTCGGTTTTTTCACCGGGAACTGATTTTCTTTTTCTCCGTGAATACCGCCAAGCGTCGAATGCTCCTCTCCGGGCTGCTGCTTTTGTTGCCAACATTGGCAGCGGCACTCGGCGCAGGCTGGCTGTTGCACCGCGAGCAACAACGCATCAACGCACAGGCACACGAGACAGCAGCGGCCCGTGAAGCGGCGATGGCGGCACGCACAAAACTCGTCGCCGAAAACATCGAAACTCTCGTGGTGGACGTGCAAAACGGCTTGATGAAAACACTCAAGGAAGCCCCCGCCGCGAATCCCGTTCCGTTCCTCGACAACTGGCGTAAATCCAACCCGCTTGTGCGCGATGTTTTTCAAACCAACGCTGATGGCACCGTGCGCTGGGGACGCACCGACTCCACCAGTGCCGCCTGGTTGATGACAGCACCGTGGCGGCAGAACGTGGCGGCGACGACGATTGCGCAAAAAGAAACCCAACAAGCCGCACAATTTTTCTACAACAGCAACGCGCAGTCGTATCAAAGCAGCCGTGCGCAAGTGCAGGAACTCTCCGTGCAAAACACAGTGCCTCTGCCCGAAAAAACAAAACTAAGCCGCGAACAAACAGCGGCAGCACCGCCATTTCCCGAGCGCACTGATTGGCAATCGTGGAAAGATACCACCGGGACGTGGCACCTCTCTGGCTGGCGCGTGTGCGCCGAAGACAGCGTGCTTGTCGTCGAGGCGAACCTGAGCGAACTGGCCCGCAATCTCAACGAAGCCCTGCCCGTGCAAACCGAGAGAGACGAGACCTACGATTTATGCTTGGACGGCATCCCCGTTTCGCCAGCGAAAAGCGCCGCGCCCTCCCGCGCCATCCGCAACAGCATCGTTCCCGTTTCCGCGCAGTTGTTGCCGGGCTGGACAGTGCGCGGCTACTTACAGCAGTCCGACTACGGCACTGATTTTCAAGGGAAGAAATTTCTCACCGCGAGCCTCGTTCTCGTGGCGCTTTTTATGGCGACAATTTTGAGCGGAGGTTTCCTGCTTTTGCGACAAGCGCGTTTGAGCGAGGCCGAATCGGCGCAAAAAACTTCCTTCGTCGCCAATGTCTCACACGAATTCAAAACACCGCTGACGACCATTCGCCTCTATGCCGAACTTCTTGAGCAGGGCCGTGTGCGCGATGATGCCCGCGCCGAGTGCCTGAAAACCATCGGCAGCGAAACGCAACGCCTCGCACGCCTCGTGAACAACGTGCTCGACTTCAGCCGTCTCGAACAGGGCCGGAAAAAGTTCGACCTCCGCCAACTGGACCTTGCCTCGCTGGTGCGCCAGTTGCTCGAACGTTTCACGCCGCGCCTGCAAGACTCTGGAATGCGCCTCGAACAACACCTGCCAACGGCACCGCTCCTTCTTGAAACCGACGCCGACGCCATCGAGCAAATCGCGCTGAACCTCCTCGACAATGCCTGCAAATACGCCGCAAGCGGCGGCGAAGTCACGGTGACATTGGCACTGAAAAACACCACCACCGTCGGCGCGGAGCTTCGCATTGGAGACCGCGGTGCAGGCATCCCGGCATCGCAACGCGAGCGGATTTTTGAAAAATTTTACCGCGTGGACAACACGCTCACGGCGTCGGGCAACGGAGCCGGCCTCGGCTTGAGCATCGCCCGCCAACTGGCGCGTGGCCTCGGCGGAGACCTGCGCTGTGTGGCCCGAAGCGGCGGTGGATGCGAGTTTGTCTTAACACTTCCCGTCCTTAAAAGCTGACACTCATGCGAGCACGAATACTCATCGCCGAAGACGACACCAACATCCGCCTCGGGCTGATGGCTACGCTGGAAAGCGAGGGTCTTACTGTGGTTGCCGCCGCTGACGGCGCACAGGCGTTGAAGTTGTTTGCGCAGGAAAAATTCGACCTCGTGATACTCGATGTGATGATGCCGAAGCAAAGCGGCTACGATGTGTGCCGCAGCATTCGCCAGCGCGACGCGCGTGTGCCGGTGCTCTTTCTCACCGCAAAGAGTGAGGAAATTGACAAGGTGCTCGGCCTGAAATTGGGGGCCGACGACTACATGACGAAACCGTTTGGCGTGCTCGAATTGTTAGCCCGCGTGGATGCGCTTTTGCGGCGGGCGCGTGTGTCGGATGCCGACGGCACTGATGCTGCGGGTGCGTTACCGGAGGTGTTCGCTTTCGGCGGTGCCGTGATAGATCGCAAGCGATTTACGGCGACGCTCGACGGCGCAAAAACCGCGCTGACGGTGCGTGAATTGAAATTGCTGGAAGTGCTGGCGGCGCACCCGAACACGGTTTTAACGCGGGACGCGTTGTTAAATGCTGCATGGGGCGTCGCCTACTCCGGCACGACGCGGACGCTGGACCAGCACGTCGCGCAATTGCGCAAGAAGGTGGAGCGTCGGCCCGACGCGCCGGAGGTGATTTTGACCGCGCACGGCATTGGTTACCGTTACGAGGCCGCCAAGTAGCACAGGTTTGGAGGACGAAACTTCCGCTCTTCCATGCTTGCAGCGCCGGAGCCTGGCGGCAAGGTGGGTGTCGAAAAACACATCACAACTATGGCACTTCCCATCGGCTCCAAAGCACCAGCAATCACACTCAAATCCAAAGACGCCTCCGGTCTGGCAGATGTCTCCCTTACGCGCAGTATCGGCAAGAAACAGACCGTCCTCCTCTTTGTCCCGCTCGCCTTCACCGGCGTTTGCACCGAAGAATTATGCTCCATCAGCAATTCCATTCAGGCGTATAACTCGCTCAATGCGGATGTCATCGCCGTGTCTGTGGACAGCCCCTTTGCACAAGAGGTCTGGGCAAAAAACTCCGGACTCCAATTCACGCTCGCTTCCGATTTCAACCGCGAAGCCGCCACTGCATACGGCGTGCGCGAAGACAACTTTTTGCCCGGAGTGCTCGGCTACAAAGGCATCGCAAAACGTTCGGCGTTTGTTTTCGGCATTGATGGCATCATCAAGTTTTCCTGGTCGAGCGACGACTCAAGCAAGCTCCCGCCTTTTGACGCAATCAACAAGGCGCTTAAATCCTGATTCCGCCGCGCCCCTGCCTTTCACAGGGGCGCAATGGCGCGGACTGAATCTTCCGGCGGACGCTACGCACTTTTGCGTAGCGGACTGCTCATTTGCCGCCGAGCAGATACTTGCGGTTCAGCTTTTGCAGGGACTTGGGTAGGAATACGCCATCCTTGCGGACGAGCACCCCGTCAAAGTAAATCTCACCCCCGCCGTATTCCGGACGCTGGATGCACACGAGATCCCAGTGTATCGAAGACTTGTTTCCATTGTAGGCGTCATCGTAGCACTGGCCCGGCGTGAAATGGAACGAACCGGCGATCTTTTCATCGAACAGAATGTCCTGCATCGGTTCCAGGATGTGCGGGTTAAAGCCGAGTGCAAATTCTCCGACGTAGCGCGCCCCGGGATCGCTGTCGAAGATTTCATTCAGACGTTTCGTATTGTTTGCCGTAGCTTCGACAATTTTGCCTTTCCTGAATACTAGCCGCACATCGGAAAAACTCGTTCCCTGATAGACTGTCGGTGCGTTGTATTGGATGACGCCTTCCACGCTGTCGCGCACAGGCGCGGTGAAGACTTCGCCGTCGGGGATGTTCCTCTGCCCGCCACAGGGAATGGCGGGGATGTTTTTGATGGAAAACGTCAAATCGGTGCCCGGCCCCTTGATCTGCACCTGATCTGTTTTTTCGAGTGCCTCCTGCAACGCTTTCATGCCTGGAATCATACGGGAGTAATCCAGTGTGCAGACGCGAAAGTAAAAATCTTCAAACGCCTCAGTGCTCATGCGCGCCTGTTGCGCCATTGAGGCAGTGGGCCAGCGCAAGACGACCCACTTGGTTTTCTTCACGCGGTAATCCAGCACGGGGCGGAGTATCCGGGTATAGTTTTTCATCTGTGCGGCAGGCACGTCGCTGTTTTCGAAAATATTCCCCGCGCCACGCAACGCGATGTAAGCGTGCATTTTTTTCATACGCGGCAGCTCCATGTCTGCAGCAAGCTGAAACTGCGTGTCGGTCCCATCGAGGATGAGCGCGCGGTTTATGCGGGAATGCTGGATGTTGACCATTGGCACAGCGCCGCGTGCGCGTGCCTCCCTGACAAGCGCGACGACCATGTCGTCCGGGATGTCAAACGCATCTATGAGAACGTGTTCGCCCTTTTTTAATGATGTGGAAAAGCCAGTGAGCACACCGGCGAGCTGAAGATAACGAGTGTCCATGATGTGCGGCACGGATACACATCTCTGCTCAGGTGTCGAAACCGAAGAAGAAAAAAATCACCCTGCCCTCCTCACAATAATCTGAGTGAGACCCTCCGCCACGGGCGAAAACCTCATTGCGTTCCGGCTTGTCCTGAGTGCCCCGCCGTTCTTTATTTCCGCCTTCATGCCACTAATCGAAGAACGCGTAGCTGCCGCCCATGCAGGCGAAAATCCCAAGGTGCTTTGCCGGATGCGCTCAGGCTGGGCTGTCATTGGCGATGTCCAGTTTCTCCGCGGCTATTGCCTGCTCTTGTCCGATCCGGTCGTGCCAGACCTCAATGCCCTGACAGAAGAAAAACGGCTCACCTTTCTTTCCGATATGGCCATCATCGGCGACGTTCTCTTGAGCGTCACGCAGGCCAGCCGCATCAATTACGAGATTCTCGGCAACTCGGAGCCGGAACTGCACGCGCACATTTTTCCGCGTTACGCAGAGGAGCCGGAAGAAAAACGCCGCATGCCGGTTTGGTTTTACGATTGGAAAAACGCGCCGCGCTTTTCTCCCGAAGAACACGGCGAACTCTTCTTTCGATTGCGTTCCGCTCTGGAAGAAGCGACGACAGTGCACCGTGACGAAATCGCTTTGCGCCGACACAAAGTTCAATAAAAAGCCAACAACTTTTCCATTATGTCCCTTGTCCAATTTCTCTGGCTCATCCCCGCACTACCGCTGCTCGCCGCCGCCATCGGGGCCATCGTGCCGCACCGCTCCCGCAAGATCGCTTCGGGTGCCGCGCTCGCCGCAATGGCCGGGGCGTTCGTGCTCTCGGTGTTCGCGCTGCGCGAGGCTCTCGCCGCTCCCGGCACGCATTCGACCTTTAACTTCGCGTGGCTCAATACCGGTGAGTTCAAGCTCCACCTCGGGTTCCTGCTCGACCCGCTCTCGGCATTCATGCTCGTGATGGTCACCTTCGTCAGCTTCTTGATTTTTCTCTTCAGCACGGCCTACATGCGAGAGGACGAGAATTACGAAAAGTTCTTCTGTTACCTGTCTTTGTTCGCCTCGGCCATGCTCGGCATCGTCGTATCCAACAGCCTGCTGCTGACCTTTATCTCGTGGGAGCTCGTCGGGCTGGCCTCTTATCTGCTCATCGGTTTTTGGTTTCATAAACCGGAAGCCGCCGCCGCCGCAAAGAAGGCGTTTATCACAACGCGCATCGGCGATATCGGATTTTTGCTCGGTTTGGTTTGGGTGCATCACGCCACCCAGACGCAGCTCTTTTATAACGGCGGCGCGGGTTTCCTCGAAATCGCTGCGATAGGAAAATTGAGTGTGCTACTCCCGTGTGGTTTGTTTGTCTCATCGGCCATCGGGCTGCTGCTCTTTGCCGGTGCCGTCGGCAAGTCCGGCCAATTTCCACTCCACGTCTGGCTACCCGACGCGATGGAAGGCCCCACGCCGGTTTCTGCACTCATCCACGCGGCGACGATGGTGGCAGCGGGCGTGTTTCTCATGGCGCGTATTTATCCGATGCTGGCACTGGAGGGAATATTGCCGCCGGGAACGATTTTCCCGGGAAGTGAAATTATTCAAAATCCCAACGGCACAACAAGCATCACCCTGATAACTAATGCGTTGCCAAAGAACGAAATTCTCACCGATGGTCCAATCTCCATCTTTCTTCCCCACCATGTGAGCGGAGTGCTGCCCTTCACTGCCCTCTCCGTCGTCGCCTTCATCGGCGCGATTACGGCGCTCATCGGAGCCGTCGTCGCCGTCGCGCAAAACGATATCAAGCGCGTGCTCGCCTTTTCCACCGTCTCGCAACTGGGCTACATGATGCTGGCTATCGGCGTCGGTGCTCCCGGAGCGGCCATGTTTCACCTGCTCACCCACGCCTTCTTCAAGGCGCTGCTCTTCCTCGGTGCCGGCTCGGTAATCCACGCCGCGCATCACGAGCAGGACATGCGGCAGATGGGCGGTCTCGGCCCGCGCATGAAAATCACCTTTGCGACCTTTGCCATCGGCATGATGGCGTTGTCCGGTGTGCCGTTTCTCTTTTCAGGGTTTTGGTCAAAAGAAGCGATTTTGCACGGAGCGCACGGGTGGCACGTCTCGCATCTCCCATTCTACATCGCGCTGGTGGCCGTGGTGCTCACCGCGTTTTACATGACGCGCCTCATGGCCAATGTCTTCTTCGGCGGGGCGCGTTCGCACGCAGCCGAACACGCGCACGAGAACACTTGGACGATAACCTTGCCCTTGGTTTTGCTGGCCGCGTGCGCGGTGCTCGTCGGCTTCCTCGGCACACCTGCGTGGCCGTGGCTGCAAGCGCAATTGCAAGGCGACACGACAACACCGTTTGCCTTTGGAAAAATCTTTGAAGGCGTGGGGCTGCTGGGGTTGTCGGTCTTTCTCGTCGCCGTGGGTATCGGCGCAGGCTGGGCCGTTTACGGCGTCAGGAAGCGCGGGACGGCTACTGCTCCGGACCCCTTGGAAAAGCGTTTCCCGACGGTTTGGCGTGCTCTGGAACACCGCTTGTATTTTGACGAATTTTACGCCGCCACTGTTTTCAAATTAAACGCTGCACTCGCGGTGTTTGCCGACGTGTTCGACAGTTGTGTCGTGGACGGCGTGGTGCGGTTCGTATGCAAGCTGAGCGAGTTCCTTGGCTTCATTAACAAGGACGTGGACGAGCACGGTTTGAACGCCGGATTCAATGCCACCGCCGAAAAGTTACGCGGAGCCGGAGGCGCATATTCCGCAAGCCAGACAGGCGATGCCCGCAGCTATTTGCGGGCCTTGGCGTTGGGTTTTGTGGTGGTGACTATCGTGGTGCTCGCGGTGGTGCTCGCCGATGGGACCTTGTCCCGCTGGTTGCCTTTTTAACTTTTTCCAACTTTCAACATGACTTCCTTTTTCAACATTCTTGCGGAAACCGCGGCGACGGCGACAGTGGAGCCGACTGGCATCGTCGCATTTCTCACGCGGAGCATTCCCGCTGCCTTCGTCGCCCTGCCTATTCTCGGCGCACTCTGGCTCGTGCTACAGCCTAAAATCGCCGACAAAGCCGCCCGCGTCTCCGGCCTTGTGTTCAGTTTTTCCACGCTGTTCCTGTGCGCGCTCACCGGCATCATCGCCGCCACCAGCGATACCGCCGTGCAATTCAGCACCCGGAGCCAGAGCAGCGGCCCGTTGAATGTCAGCTTTGACCTGACACTCCACGGCATTTCCCTCCTCATGGTGCTGCTCACCGGGATCATCACGCCGATGGCCCTGGCGGCATCGTGGAAGGTAGCGCGTCCGCGCCTTTTCAACATCCTGTTCCTGCTCATGCAAAGTGCGGCCCTGGGCGTGTTCCTTGCGCAAAACTTTTTCTTCTGGTTTTTGTTCTGGGAACTCAGCCTCTTTCCCGCCTTCTTTCTTATCAAGCTCTGGGGCGGGCACAGCGCAAGCCGGGCCGCCTACCAGTTCGTCATCTACACCATCGGCGGCAGTGCGTTTATGCTGCTGGCATTTGCGGCTATTTACGCGACGACGGGAACATGGGATTTTACAAAACTCGCATGGCACCTGGGAAGCGGCGGCGATGCCTACGGCAAGATCGGAGCAACAGGCACCACCCTCATCTTTCTCGGAATCTTTATCGGGCTTGCCGTGAAAATCCCGATCTTCCCTTTCCACACATGGCTGCCCGACGCCTATGCCGAAGCGCCAATCGGAGCCTCGATGTTCCTCACAGCAGTCATGGCAAAAATGGGCTTATACGGATTTTATATCTTTCTCGCATCTCTTCTCCCGCACGAGATGGCCAAGGCTGCGCATTGGCTGGTCTGGCTCGCACTCGCCAACATCGTCTTCGGCGCTTACGCGGCGATGCGCCAACGCGACCTGAAACGCATGGTCGCCTATTCCTCAGTAAACCATCTGGGCTACTGCGTGCTGGCCTTCGCCGTCATCCGCACGCGATGGATTGAGACAACGATCTTTTCCCATACAGACGGCGAGGAACTCACGGCACTTACGCGGGGAATCAGCGCCGCCAGCGACGGCGCATGGCTCCAGATGTTCAATCATGGCCTCTCTGCCGCAGCCTTATTTTTCTGTGTCGGCGTCCTGGAAAGCCGTTCCGGCGTGCGCGGGCTGCAAGACTTCGGCGGCGTGCGCAAGGTCGCGCCGCTCTTTGCCGCATTGTGTGGTTTCTCGATGTTTTCCTCGCTCGGCCTGCCCGGACTAAACGGCTTCGTCGGCGAGTTTCTCATCTTCCGTGGAGTGTTTGCCCATCTCCCGTGGGCTGCTGCAATTGCCACGCTTGGCCTGCTGGGCACCGCCATATTTCTGCTGACGTTTTGGCAAAAAGTTTTTCACGGCCCGGCGGGAGCACACACCGGAGCCATCACAGACCTCTCGAAGCGGGAGATTGCCGCCCTCGCCCCCATAGTGGCGCTGATGGTGCTGTTTGGCGTCTGGCCGCAGTTGCTGTTGGATATTTTGAAGTCCTTGCCTTGACATCTCTAACTTGCTAAATAACAAGCTATTACATAATCGCAAAGGTCTTTAAGCGTTTTTCGCCAGGGAGTGCTGCATTTCATCCTGAGAGGTGGGTAATTGTGCGCAAACACCGATGAAATACAGCCGCATCGTCTGACGCACTCTCTGGAAACCTCCCGCATCTGGTTCCAAAAAAAGTATCCCTTTATCCTTTGTGAAAGATAATTTTCGACTTCCCTAACCCCTCTCTTTCCGCATGTTCGCCCGACATGTCAGGACATAGCAAATGGGCCACCACCAAACGGCATAAAGCCGTAATTGATGCCAAGCGCGGAAAAATCTTCAGCGTTCTGGCCAAAGAAATCACGCTCGCGGCACGATCGGGCGGCGGAGATCCCTCCGCCAACGTCAAGCTGCGCACACTGCTCCTCAAAGCACGCACGGCCAACATGCCGACTGACAATATTGACCGGGCAGTCAAAAAAGGCACAGGCGAGCTTCCGGGTGTTTCCTACGAAGAAATCATTTATGAAGGCTACGCACCGGGTGGCGTCGGCATCATCATCGAAGTGACCACCGATAACAAAAACCGCGCCGTCGGTGAAGTGCGTTCTGCGTTCACAAAGGCGGGTGGCAGCCTCGCTACGCCCGGCGCCCTCGCGTTTAATTTTCAGCGCAAGGGACAATTTCTCATCAGCGCCGAAACTACTACGGAAGACGCGCTCATGGAAATCGCGCTCGATGCCGGTGCCGATGACGTAATCAACCACGGCGATCATTTTGAAGTGCTTTGCGGCACGACTCTCTATGACGCTGTGGCGAAGGCGCTCGAAGATAAAGGCGTCAAGCCGGAATCCTCGGAAATCGCGTTTTTGCCAAATTCCACGACCCCGGTTACTGATGCCGAAACGGCAAAAAAAGTGCTCCGTCTCCTTGAAGTGCTCGACGATTTGGACGACGTGAAGGCCGTCCACGCCAACCATGAGATAGACGAATCGCTGCTTTAAGTACTGGCTCCCGGTTTCTGGTGAGTAAGTAAAAATCTCTGCGATTTTTATTCTTACCACCTCCCGACTGCGAACGTTTTGACGCAGTATCATTATCTTCTTTTCCGAACACTCTGAGGGATTTATCTCGCGCCTTTTCTATGGTGAGTGTCCGGTCAAGGTCTGAAGATAAACCATTTTTAGCCGCGCACCCGCGGCTAAAATGCCTCTTCTAAAGAGAAGCCTTTGCTCGCAAAGTATTATTCAGACCTTGCCATTGAAAATGGCTTCGCCGCAAACGGCACAATCTCCCTAATGCACACGCCCTTCCCTGCTCTGCGCTCGTTTGCGTTATCCTGCCTTACGGGAGATAGGTTTCTCCCTTGCTCAAGAAACGATCACACTCACGGGCGGCGGCGCGGCCTTCGTTGATGGCCCACACGACGAGGCTTTGTCCGCGACGACAATCACCCGCCGCAAAAATCTTCGGGAGGCTCGTCTTGTGGACGTTGTGCTCGGCTTTTATGTTGCTGCGGGCATCAGTTTCCACGCCAAGTGTTTTTAAGAGACCTTGCTCCGGCCCCAAAAAGCCCATCGCCAATAACACCAGTTGCGCGGGATGGGTTTTCTCCGTGCCGGGTTGCTCGACGGGAACGAAGGCACCTTTAGCGTTTTTCTCCCATTTCACGCCGACAGTGACGACTTCTTTGACGTGGCCGGTGGCGTCGCCGACAAACTTTTTTACAGTAGTCAGGTAACTGCGCGGGTCGCCGCCTTGAAACGCGATGGCTTCTTGCTGGCCGTAGTCCACTTTGTTGACTTTGGGCCATTCGGGCCAGGGGTTGTTGGGCTGGCGCGCTTGCGGGGGTTGCGCGAGGAT
>JAITXH010000053.1 GCA_031284845.1 Puniceicoccales bacterium
TGGAACTCCATTGCCGGGCAGGATTCCGGAAAGGTCGTGAAACGTAAAAATGAAGACGGGCTGCCTACCCCTAAGCAGCCCGTCTATTTTGTCTATCTTATCTCGTTGTTTATTACCCCATCTCCCATTAGGAGAAAGCTCGTAAACTGGAACCCACCGTGGTGATTTTTCCCCGAAGTGCAAGTGGTTTTTTTAATTATTTTTTTATTTTTTCATAACTCAATAATAGACAATTGAATATTTTTTCAAATTTTTCAAAAAACTCATGAAAAACGAAGGAGTTTTGCCTGAAATCTGAGAAAAATGACTGAATTTCCATGAAAAAAGCGAAGCGGAAATACCACGGGAGAGGAGGAGATGCCGTTTGTATCCAGAATATGGATACAGAATCTCTCTCTCCTTCTTTTGGACATTCAGCGGCAAATGCGGGTTGTTGCTTCACGGCGTCTCTCTGCCAGGGCAAGGCGAAGTCGGCTGAATTCTCACGAGGCAGGCAGCTTAGGAAAAATCACGGGTGTTTTATTGTCCACGTCCTTTCACCTTGCCTGTTCAACAACTTTTCATCACTGCTCAGGCATGAAAATTCTTTCCTGCAAAGTCTGTTTGCATGCCTTGCTCGCATGGAGCCTTTTGACGTTCGTGGCCTCCGCCGCAGAGGTCCCCGGCTCCCCGGCTCCGGCCCGCGATGCCAATGCGCCGGCTCCAGCCGCTCCCGGCTCATCCGATGCGCGGAATTTTCTGTTCACTTCAACGCTCACCAATTTTTCCGAGGCCGACTATGCCCGCGCAGTCGGCCCGCTGATATCCGAATTTGAGAAAAAAACGAAACGGCAGCTCAAGCCCACAGATAAGCACAGGGTGGGTTTGAAGATCTACACTTCTTCTGGCCCCGGCATTGCCACGCCTAAGAATCTCGTGCGCACAGTGATTCGCGAGTTGGTGAACCGCGGGTTCACGCGGGAAAATATTTTTCTAGTGGATTTGCAGGAGAAGCGTCTCCGGGAGAGCGGCTACCTGCCCGGACTGCGTGCGGGGAATGAAAGCTTTGAAGGCTGCCCGGTGCTGGCGCTCGACACCGAAAAATACTACCGGCGGCAATGGTGCTATGAAAACCAACTCCCCTCAAAAGAGCTTTTTGCCCGGCAGGGAGACTATGCGGCGACACTGGAACTGATGAATACCGACAAGTTAAGCTTCCTGCCCGTGCCGCTGTTTTTGGAAATGGACTTCTGGATAAACCTGCCCGTGGTCATGGACAGCCCCGCGCTGGGTGTGTCGGGAGCACTGGGCAACGCAACGATCTGGAATGTCAGCAACCAGCGCCGTTTTCTTGATAATCCGGGCAATGCGCAAAAAGCCGCAGTGGAGATTGCCTCCATCCCGGAAATCCAGCGCACGCTGGTTTTTCATCTGATGAGTCTGGAGCGTTACCAGTATGCAGGCGGACCGGCCTTTGATGCCAATTTTTGCATGTCGGAAAAGGCGTTGTGGCTAAGTGCCAACCCGCTGATTCTGGATTACCTCATGTTGCAGCGGATAAACATAGGGCGCACGAGGCAGGGTTTCCCCGCCATTGAGCCTGAGCCTGTGATGTTCCTGCAAGGCAACACATCGCCCATTTTCCTGGGGTCGTGCCGCCCGTCAGATTTGAATCTGGTGCGTGTGCCTCCTACGAGCGGTGCATTTCGCTCAAAGTAGGAATCCACACAAAATTTGCAGGCGAGGTGCTTCCCGCTTGAGTCTTGCCGCGACATCGCAAAGGTGGCGCTCATGAATGTGGAGTGCATCACGCTTGGTCCGCTGGAGACCAACAGCTATTTGCTTAGCGACGACGCAACCCGGCGATGCGTGCTGGTGGATGCGCCGCCTGAAGCCGGAGAACACCTGCTTTCAGGCATTCGGGAGCGCGGGTTGACGCTGGACGCATTGCTGCTCACGCACGGGCATTGGGACCACATGGCGGATGCCCATCTTTTTGAGGCTCCCGGGGTGCGCGTGTTCGGGCACCGCGACGATGTGCTTTGCTACGAGGAGCCGGAGCGGTTCATGTTTTTTTACCAAATGGGCATACCCGGTCTGACGGAAGCGGACTTCCGCCCGGTGAAAATCACAAACTGGGTGGGAGAGGGCGACACGTTTGAGCTTTTGGGGAAAACTTTTGAGGTAAGGCATGTGCCGGGGCATTGCCCGGGCAATATCTTGTTTTACTGCGCTGGCGACAATGTGGCCTTTCCCGGCGATGCGATTTTCAAAGGGAGCGTCGGGCGCAGCGACTTGCCCGGAGGCAGTTGGCCGACCTTGCTCAAATCCATCCGCGAGCGCATATACACGCTGCCCGTCGGCACGGTGCTCTTCCCGGGGCATGGCGAGCCGACGACGGTAGGCGGCGAGATGCGAAGCAATCCTTACGCCCGCCCGTGACACTGTTAACCTTTACTTACAGCTAGAGCTTCAACCGCACATCATCCTATCATGTCCGACGACAATCATTTCCCGCCGCAAACTAAGTTCATCCTCGGCAACGAGGCCTGCGAACGCTTCAGCTACTACGGGATGCGCAGCATCCTCGCTGTCTATATCACAGCGCCACTGGTGCTCGCCGCCGGGGTGTCCGGGAGCTTCCCGGGCTTGGGTATGTCGGCAGATGCCGCCACTATCACCATCCACGCATTCATCTTTGCGTGTTACGCTACGGGGGTGCTCGGTGGCTGGATCGCCGACAGGTTATGGGGGCGGTTTAAGACGATTTTGTGGATTTCCCTCCTTTACTGTTTGGGTCATGGCGTGCTGGCGCTCTCGGATCTATCGGCATCCACATCCTATAAAATCGCCTGTCTCTATGTGGGGCTTACGTTCATCGCCCTCGGTTCCGGTGGTATCAAGCCGTGCGTGTCGGCATTCATGGGAGACCAGTTCAATGCGGGGCAATCGCGCCTCCTTGAGAAGGCATATTCGGCGTTCTACTGGTGCATTAATCTCGGCTCCTTTTTGTCCATGCTGCTCATCCCGTGGGTGCGCACGCAATACGGCTATGGGTGGGCGTTTGGCATACCGGGTATTTTCATGGCGCTCGCCACGCTGGTCTTCTGGTTCGGGCGGCACCGCTACGTCCACGCTCCGCTGGCTACCGGGCCGGGTTTTTGGCAAATCACATTCTTTGCCTTCCGGAGCAGCGGCCTCCGTTCCCTCGATACTTTTTGGAATGCAGCGCGGGGGCGTTTCGGCGAAAACAAGGTGGAGGAAGTCATCGCCACATTGCGGGCGGTGCGCCTTTTCGTGCTGATCCCGCCGTTTTGGGCACTCTATGACCAAAACACTTCGACGTGGGTCTTGCAGGGAAAGCGGATGACGCCGCTGGACTTAGGCTTTGTGACGTTTGACGCCGAACAGATGCAAGCGGCCAATCCGGCATTGATCATGGTGCTCGTGCCGCTCCTTACACTGGTGTTTTATCCGCTGATCGGCAAGCTGGCTACACCGTTGCGCCGGATGACCTTGGGGATGGTGCTCGCGGCGCTGTCTTTCGTGGTCGTCGGCTGGTTGCAGCAGCGCATCGAGGGCGGCGAGACGCTGTCTCTGGCGTGGCAATTGGCCCCTTATGTCGTGCTCACGGCGGGCGAGGTGTTGGTGTCCGTGACGGGGCTTGAGCTTTCTTACACACAGGCACCCAAGTCCATGAAGAGCACGGTGGGCAGTTTTTGGCTGTTGACGGTCGCCGCCGGGCAATTGATTGTGATGGGGGTGACGCACTTGGGCAGCGAAGCGGGCAGGGAGGACACCGCCGTCACGAGCGGGCGTTTCTTCCTGTATGCCGGTTTGCTGGCGGTCACTGCGGTGGTGTTTGCTGTGGTGGCGCAGTTTCACCAAAACGCTGTCCGGGATAAAGGGCAGGCCGTTTGAGCCGCCTTTTCTCTTCTCCCGCTTTTTTCGCTTTTCATGCTCACTCTCTTCATCCCGTCCAACTATGAAGCTGCGGTGTTCCGCCGCGCTTTGGCAAGCGCCGTGAAAACCCGCATCGGCGATGCTCCCGTTTTCACAGGCAAACTTGCGGGCGTTCCGGTGCGGCTCGTCATTTGCGGGATGGGGCAGCCGCACAGTGCGCGGCGCATCAACGAAGTGCTGGCATCCTTGCAGGGTGAGGCCGGGCCGATCTGGTTGGCCGGGTTTGGCGGCGGGCTGGACCCCTCCTTGAAACGCTACGAGCTGGTGTATCTGTCTGGTGACGAATCTGCGGAGGCACAGGTGCATGCAGTGATGGCGGAGCTTCCGGCGCGGCGCATTGACAAGATCTACACCTCGGAGGAGGTCGTGGATACCGAGGCCAAAAAGGTGGCCGCATTTCATGCCACCGGCGCAGCCATCGTGGATATGGAGACGGGGCCGTTTCTGGAATTGTCGAAGAAATACGGGCGCCCGGGTTTGGTCATCCGCGTGATAAGTGATGAAGTGTCCGAAGAGTTTCCCGCAGACTTGATAGGGCACAGTTACGATTTTGCCCGCGGGCGGGATACCCCTGTGCGGCTCGCCTGGCGCTTGCTCACGCACCCCGGCGACATCGTCCGCCTGAAGCGATTTCTCGCGCCATTGCCCGAGGCGCGGCGCTGCTTGCTGGAGGCTCTCATGCGCATCCTGAGCACGATCTACAGGTGAGCCTGAGTAATTTCACGAGAGGGCACACGGCTTCGCCTGCGAAATATGCGGGTTAAACAGCTTGATTCCCGTCGCTTAATGAAACAAAAATGTCGCCCATGAGTGAATCCGATTCTCTTGAGATCTCTATTGTGATGCCTTGTTTGAACGAAGCCCAAACGCTCAAATCCTGCATCGAAGAGGGGTTGCAAGCTCTGGCTGAAAATAATCTCCGGGGCGAAGTTGTCATCGCTGACAACGGGAGCACAGATGGCTCTCCGGAGATCGCCGCCGCTTGCGGCGCACGGGTCGTCCGCGTGCTTGCCAAGGGCTATGGCAATGCGCTTCGTGCCGGGATAGAGGCCGCCCGCGGGCGCTATGTCCTGATGGGGGACGCCGACGGGAGTTATAATTTCGGGCATGTGAAATTTTTTGTCGAAGAGCTTCGCAAGGGGTATGACTTGGTGATGGGCAACCGGTTCAAGGGCGGTGTTGCGCCCGGGGCGATGCCGTGGAAAAACCACTACATCGGCAACCCGATACTGTCCCTTGTGGGGCGCGTTTTTTTCCGGGTTCCGTGCAAGGACTTTCACTGTGGCTTAAGGGCGTTCAGCAAGGAGGCGTGCCAAAAGATGGCGCTCAAGACCGGGGGCATGGAATTTGCCTCGGAGATGGTCATCCGGGCGACCTTGCTCAACATGAAGATCAGCGAGATTCCCACTACGCTCCGTCCTGACGGGCGGAACCGGCCCCCGCATCTTCGCCCCTGGCGCGATGGCTGGCGGCACTTGCGGTTCATGCTTCTTTACAGTCCGCGCTGGCTCTTTTTGTATCCCGGGCTTTTCTTCATTTTGACGGGGCTGGTTTTGGGCGCGCGCCTGCTCTACGGGCCGTTGCAAATCGGGAGTGCCGTGCTGGATGTGCATACATTGTTCTTTTGCGCGATTGCCATTCTCATGGGTTTCCAATCGGTCCTCTTTGCCGTCATGACAAAGGTTTTTGCGATTCAGAACGAACTCGTCCCGCCGGATGGCACCTTCAAAAAAGTAATGAAATTTGTCTCGCTGGAAGCCGGTTTGGTTTTGGGCGGGATCGCTCTGGTGCTCGGCTTTTTAGGCGCGTTCGCGGCAGTCTTCCAATGGGGCGGTGGCGGGTTTGGCGAGCTTTCACCCAGAGAGGTGTTGCGCCTTGTCATTCCGGGAGGATCCCTGCTGGCGTTGGGGGTGCAGATCATCTTGGGAAGTTTCTTCTTAAGTATCCTGAATCTCAAAATTTTCAAGTGACACTGTACAGTGGCACTGTTTTCCCGGAGTAATTCCAACAACAAGCAAGCATACTGAAATGAAATTCGTGGACCGGTTTTTACAAAGATGGCGCATTCGTAAAGTGATCGGGTTTATCCCGGAAAATGCGTGGGTGGTGGACATAGGGGCGTTCCACGGTGAACTCTTCCAGTCGCTCGGCACTTCGCTGGCCAAAGGTTTTGGTGTGGAGCCATTGCTGGGCAAGACACTGGAGAGCGAGCGCTACGGCATTCATCCCGGCTTTTTCCCAGACACGCGCCCGAACGATAGCGGGACATGGGACGCGATTACCATGCTGGCTGTGCTGGAGCACATCCCGGAGAAGCAACAGGCTGCGCTGGCCGCCAATTGTCTCGATTTGCTGCGTCCCGGCGGGCGCGTGATCGTCACCGTGCCGTCAAAGGCCGTGGACGCCATTCTGGAGGTTTTGAAATGGTTCCACCTGATTGACGGTATGTCGCTGGAGGAGCACTACGGATTCCAGCCGTCCAACACGCCGCAAATTTTTGCCGAACCGGGTTTCCGTCTCCTGCTGCACAAGCGTTTTCAGCTCGGGTTGAACCATCTTTTTGTTTTTGAGAAACGGCCCGGCGGCGGCGTTTAACAACGGAGGGAACGTGGCCGGACTTCGCGCATACCATCCCTTTCCCGTGCCGCCGGGTGCCACCGGGATTGTCCTCTCGCCCGGCGAGAGTCTCCATCTCGCCCGCTCTTTACGCGCCCGCCCCGGTGAGCCGATCGAGGCGTTTGACGGAGCGGGGCGGACATGGAGCGGCGTTGTCCTTTCCCCCGATGCGCAGGGGTTGGCGATGCGCGTGGATTCTGCCCGTGTCCGCACGCCGCTTGTGCCCGCGCTTGCGCTCGCCCAGGTGCTCCCCAAAGGCGGATTGATGGACGACATCGTCCGTGCGGCAGTGGAAGTCGGCGTCGCCGCGATTTACCCTCTGTTTTCCGCGCACTGCGAAGTAAAGCTTGATGCGTCCCGCGCTGCCGCTCGCGTGGAGCGCTGGAATGCCATCGCGATTGAAGCCTGTAAGCAGTCTGGAAACCCTTTTTTGCCGCGCATCGCGTCCCCGGAGCCGTTGAAAGCATGGTTGGCGCGTCCTGCCGGGAAGGCGCTCCGTCTGGTGGGCAGCCTCGAAGCCGCTACCCCGGCGCTGTCGCGTGTTTCCATCGCACATGAAGAGGTGGAGGAGTTATTGGCGTTGATTGGTCCGGAGGGAGATTTTTCTCCGGCGGAATACGCGCTCATCCGGGAGCATGGCGTGCGTGGTGTGAGTTTCGGCGAAAACGTTTTGCGTGTGCCCACTGCTGCGCTTTATGCGCTCGTCGCGCTGGACCAATTGCGGCAACGCGGAAATTGAGCCGGTTGGGTTTTCAGGAAGTTTGCGGCCCCTGATGTTTCTTACGGTTCGACGGGCTTGTTGCGGGCGTCGCGCACAGCGTCTTCCTGCGCCACCCGGTCCAGAGCGTTGAGCAGTTGCGCCCCGCGCCCCGAGGAGTCGTCGTGGGCGAAACGCAATGCCGGGGTGTATTTTATTTGCACGCGTTTGAATACTTCCGCTTTCAAAGGATTCCTGATGCGTTTTAGCAATTTGACCGCTTCCGCGCGCACTGCGTCATCGCCGAGGACGGAGAAATAGATGGTCGCTTGCCGCAGATCGTCGGCAATATTTACACCGGTGAGCGTGATGCGGACGGCTTCGCTTCGCCAGCGGGTATGCAGTTCGTGGCTGAATTCTTGAAGCAGGAGTTGGTCGAGCCGGATGGTGCGCTGGGACATGGGTCGGATTAGATGCAGAAAATCACAAATGGCGAAGTCAAAACTTCAGCGAGCCGAAGGGATTGTTGTTAAAACCGCCTCCAGAGCTTGAGCCGTTGAATGACTTGCGCGGAGCGCCGCCGCTGTCGCGCACACCGCGGGCATCTTTTTGCGGGTTGGTGCGCATGGAGAGGCCGATGCGTTTGCGCGGGATGTCCACTTCGGTCACAATGACGCTTACCTTCTGGCCAACCTTCACCACTTCCGCAGGTTCTTTTACAAAGCTGTCCGAGAGCTGGCTGACGTGGACGAGGCCGTCCTGATGGACGCCGATGTCCACAAACGCGCCAAAGGCGGTCACGTTGGTGACGATACCGGGGAGGCGTTGGCCTTCGCGCAGGTCGCTCATCTCGTGAACGCCTTCTGCGAAGCTGAAAACTTCAAATTTTTCGCGCGGGTCGCGTCCGGGCTTTTCCAGTTCTTTCAGGATGTCGCGCAAGGTGGGCAGGCCGACTGTATCCGAAATGTAATTATGCAGCACGATCTTGGCGCGGGCCTTGGCGTCGCGCAGGAGGGCGGGCACATCCACGCCGGCGTCGCTGGCCATTTTTTCGACGAGTTCGTAGCGTTCGGGGTGGACGGCGGAGGCGTCAAGCGGGTGGGTGCCGTCGCGGAGGCGGAGGAAGCCCGCGCACTGTTCAAAGGCTTTGGGGCCGAGGCGGGGGACTTTTTTAAGATCTTCGCGGGATTTGAACGCGCCATTTTCGTTGCGCCATTCGATGATGTTGGCGGCGATGCTGGCATTAAGCCCGGAGACATAGCTGAGGAGTTGCTTGGAGGCGGTGTTCAACTCGACGCCGACGCGGTTCACGCAGGATATAACGACGTTGTCGAGGGAGCGTTTGAGGGCGGACTGGTCCACGTCGTGTTGATATTGGCCGACACCGATGCTCTGGGGGTCGAGCTTGACGAGTTCGGCGAGCGGGTCCTGGAGGCGGCGCCCGATGGAGACGGAGCCGCGCACGGTGACGTCCTCTTTGGGAAATTCTTCACGGGCGACTTCGGAAGCGGAGTAAATGGAGGCACCGGACTCGTTCACGGAGACGACGGAGATCTCTGTCGGGAGTTTGAGCGCGCGCACGAAGGCGTCGGTCTCGCGGCTGGCCGTGCCGTTGCCGATGGCGATGGCCTGGATTTTATATTGATGGCAGAGGATGCGGACGCGGTTGCCTGCGTCTTCGATTTGCGGACGGCTTCCGGTGGTGGGGAAGACGACTTCGTGGTGGAGGAGTTTGCCCTGAGCGTCGAGGATGACGAGCTTGCAGCCCGTGCGGAAACCGGGGTCGAGGGCGAGGGTGTTTTTTTGGCCAAGCGCGGGCGCCATGAGAAGTTCGGCGATGTTGGCGGCAAAGACGCGGATGGCTTCTTCGTCAGCGCGTTTTTTGGAGGCGAGGCGGGCCTCGGTTTCAAGGGATGGGCCGAGGAGCCGCTTCCAGGAGTCGTGGATGGCGTCGCGCACTTGGGCGGCTGCGGTGCCTGTGCCGTGGATGTGGAGTTTATCGAGGATGGAGAGGGCGGCGTCTTCGGGCACGGTGATGCGGAAGAAGAGGAAGCCTTCTTTTTCGCCCCGGCGGATAGCCAGCACGCGGTGCGAGGGGGCAGAGGGCAGGGGTTCTTTCCACTCGAAGTAGTCTTTGTATTTCGCGCCTTCGGCCTCTTTGCCTTTGATGACCTCGGAGGCGAGGATGGCGTCTTTAGTATAGAGATTGCGGCAGGCTGCGCGGGAGGTGGCGTCGTCGCTTATGCGCTCGGCGATCACATCGCGGGCACCGGCGAGGGCGGCGTCGGCATCGGGGACTTCTTTGGCGGCGTCCACGTATTTGGCGGCTTCGGAGGCGGGGTCTGCGTTTTGGTTGGCGAGGAGGAAATCGGCGAGCGGCTCGAGGCCCCGTTCTTTGGCGATGGTGGCGCGGGTGCGGCGCTTGGGGCGGTAGGGGGCGTAGATATCTTCGAGGCGGGTGAGGGTGTCGGCCTTTTCAACGGCGGCTTTCAATTCCGGCGTGAGGTGTTTGTTCTCCTCAAGGGATTTGAGGATGGCCACTTTGCGGGCATCGAGTTCGCGGAGTTGTTCAAGGCGGTCGCGGATGGTGGTGATTTGCACTTCGTCCATCTCGCCGGTGACTTCTTTGCGGTAGCGGGCGATGAAGGGGACGGTGGCTCCTTCGCCGAGGAGTTTGGCGACAGCCATGACGCTGGAGACCGGGAGGGTGGTCTCCTTCGCGATTACGATGACGTGTGTGGCGTCTTCCGTGCCGACGGGCTTGGCGGCGGTAACGGGCACCGGGGAATCTCCGGTGGCGGTGGTGGTTGTTGTGGAGGTTGGCGAATCTTGTGCTGTGCCGATCATGAGAAAAGCGCGCCATGGTGGAAACGATGGAGAAGACGACAAGTGATTTTCTTTTTTTTCTTTTCGTCCTGTATTGCTCTCAGGAAGCGGGGAAGCGCTCTTCTGTTCTTTTCAGGTCAAGTATCCCGTGCGTTGCCCGGGCTGGCGAGGCAGGTGCCGTTGGGGGTGGTTCGCTCTGTTTTTCGTAGTAAAAAATGCTGGAACTACTTGATGCTGTTAATGGCATTGGCAAAAAATCTCTCTTTCGCAGTAAATAGGCAGGAGGGATTCGGAACTTTCTCCGCAGGGCTGTGTCTTTCCGCAATACTTCATTTCACCACACAGACAAACATATCTCATGCGACTCATCACTTCTTCTATACTCGTATTTGCCGGGGCAATTGCCTTTGCTCCGCTTCAGGCTCAGGAGGCTTCCATTGATGCTTCCAAGACTGAGCAAGTGCGCGCCAAACTGGCTAAGCTGACGCCCGAGCAGAAACAGGCGACCGTGCTGGCGGCCATTAAAATTTTGGAGGACGGTCAGAAGACTGCCGCCGAAAAAGTGGGTGCCATCCGCAGCCTCGAACTGTTGCAATCGCCGGACAGCGTGTCGGCATTGAGCAAACTGCTGGGCGACGCCACTCTGGCCGATGAAGCTCGTGCCGCACTCCAGCGCATTCCCAGCGCAGCGGTGCCTGCTGCGCTTCTTGGTGCTCTGCGCACGACCACAGACGCGAAACTGCAGGCCGGCTTTCTTGAGAGCCTTGGGCGCTTGCGCGAAAAATCCGCCGTCCCCGTGATTGCCGATTTGCTGAAAAGCAGCAAAGACGTCCGCGTCCTCGAGGCCTCCGTGCGGGCATTGGGCTCAATCGGTAGCGCTGAAGCTTTTGCAGTATTGAAAAATGCTTCCTTGTCACCTGCACAGGTGGAGTTGCAGAAGGACGTTCTGCTCGACATCGCAGAAAAGCTCCTCTCGTCCTCGAAATCCGGTGCAGATATCGCGAGCATCAAGGAAGTGCTGGAGAATTTTTCCAAAGACAGCGCTGATACGGATATCCGCTTCTCGTCGTGGTTGCTGCGCATTCGTTATAGTTTGACGGACGCTGGCGCCGCGCTGACCAGTGGCGACAAGGTGGTCCGCAGTGCAGCACTCGCGTTTTTGAGCAGTGCGCAGGACACCGAATCGAGCAAGACCCTTATCACGCTGATCGGCACCGTCAAAGGCGCTGATGCCAAGGCCGTCCTCGGCGCAATAGCCAACCGCCATTTGTCTGCCGCTGCTCCGGCACTCCGCTCCCGTATCGGCTCGGAGTCCGACGCCGACACCAAGGCTGAATTTATCAAGACTCTCGGGCAAATCGGCAGTGCGGCGGATGTCGCATTTTTCGCTGCTTTGTTGAAAGAGAAGGGCGATTTCGCCGATGCCGCCAACGAAGCGCTTAAGCAAGTGCGCGGTGAAGGTGTGCCGGCTGCGTTTGTCGCACTGATTACCAACGCCTCTTCGGGTAGCGAAGTGCGCAAGGAACTGCTTGGCATCTCCTATCGCCGCCCGCTTCCGCAGGTGACCGAGGGCATTCTTCCGGTGTTGAACGATCCGGATGGCGATGTGCGCATTGAGGCTCTCAAGGCCGTCGAACGCTTGTCGTCCAAGGCAAATCTTCCCGCTCTGGAAAAGGTCAATGCCACGGACAAAGATGTCGCGAGCCGTTTGCAGAAACTCATCAAAAAATTGCGCGGTTGATTTTCGCAAAGTCTGATTTACGACCCGCGCCGTGTTGCCTGAGGGCAGCCCGGCGCGGGTTTTTTATTTTCGGCTTTCAAGTCCGGAGAAAACGTTTCCACTCACGCATTCATGATTGTTTCCCTTAATGGCACTGTTCTCGAAAGCGGAATCTTTCGCGCTGTAATCGAATGCCACGGCGTCGGCTACGAAGTGCATATTCCCGTGACTACTGCCGAAAAGCTGCCTCCCGCAGGCGCTGCCGTGCGCTTGCATACATTGCAGGTCTTCCGCGAGAACGATCAGGCGCTCTATGGATTCGCATCTGCCGGGGAGCGCGATTTTTTCCGCTTGCTGGTCGAAAAAGTGTCCGGCATCGGCCCAAGGACAGCGCTTAATATATTCAGCCGCCTCTCGCTCACTGTGCTCAAGGATGCCATTGCCCGTGGCGACGTGAAGTTGCTTTCCGATTGCCCCGGCATTGGCAAAAAGACCGCAGAGCGGCTTGTCGTCGAGTTGCGCGATAAGATTTTACCCGGCGCGGGCATTTCGCCTGTGCCCTCCACCAGTGCCTCTGCCGCGCCTGCCCAATCCTCCTTGCACCATGATGCCGTGGCGGCGCTCGTCTCTCTCGGCCTCAAACTCGCCGACGCCGACAAGGCGGTGCGGCGCGCATTGGAAAAAACCGGCGCGGATACCACCGTGGAAAAGCTCATCCGCGCTGCGTTGGGAAATTGAGCTTTACGGGAAATGGATTGGATTTGCCCAATTTTCCCCTTTCCATTTTTCAAAACCTCTCCACCTTCCCGCCTTTCCCCTTTTTTTTGCATTTCAATTTTCCCAAAGACAAATGCGTCACGACTCACCGGAATTTAAAGTCCGCATGAATGATCACATCGCAGCCATTGAGGCAGCGATACACCAGCACACGCCTGCGCCGGATACCCGGCCCGCGATACTCCATCAGGCTATGCGCTACAGCTTGCAAGCGGGAGGTAAGCGGCTTCGTCCCGTGCTCTGCCTCGCCGCTCACGCGCTCTTTCCGTCCACGCTGGATCCGCTTCCCGCAGCCGTTGCGCTGGAGTGCCTCCACACCTACAGCCTCATCCACGATGATTTGCCCTGTATGGATAATTCCGATCTGCGCCGCGGGCACCTCACTTGCCACAAACAATTTGACGACGCGACGGCCCTCCTCGCAGGCGATGCCTTGCTCACGCATGCACTCTGGCTCCTCGCCGAGGCTTATCAGGATGTTCCCGCTGTCGCCGTCGGCCTTGTGCGCGATCTCGGCGATGCCGCAGGCTCGAAAAAACTCATCGGCGGGCAAGTCGAAGACATCATCGGAGAACGGGGCGCAGCCACCTTGGAGCGCCTCGACTTCATCCACCACAACAAGACCGCTGCGCTCATCACCGCCAGCATCACTATGGGCGTGCGCCTCACAAACGCTCCGGCGGGTGCCGTGGAAAAAGCCCGCGAAATCGGCCTCAACGCCGGCCTCGCATTTCAGGTGATAGACGACATCCTGGATGTTACCAGCGATGCTACCACGATGGGTAAGCCGGTGAATGTCGACGCGGACAATAAGAAGATCACCTACCCGCGCCTGCACGGAATCGAAGCCTCCCGCGCCAAGGCCCACGAGCTTACCGCCACTGCCGTCCGCCTTTGCGAAGAACTCGGTGGGCAAAATGAATTTCTTGTCGCACTCGTGCGCGGCATGGAGCACCGTATCCACTAAAACAGACGGGACGGGAAGTCCCGGCACTTCTCCACAAACAAAAATCAGTTTCACCTCTCATGAAAAAGCTCATCCTCGCCGCAGGCATTGCTGCCTTGCTCACCTTCACCACCGCAGGCAGCGCCGCCCCGCTCAACACCAATGGCATCCCCGCCGCCGCGCAGGGCCTCATCCATCTGGATTACGATCTCGTTAAAAAATCCGCCATCGGGACGGAGTATATAGCCTCCCTCAAGAGCCAGAAAAAAGGCTCCGAAGACTTCATTAATACGTTGAAAGATGACTTGGGGTTGGACCTCGAGAAGGACGCCATCAGCGACATCACACTCGGGCTGACCGCTCCTGCCGCTGCCGACGTAGATCCTGACGTGATCGTCATCGTGCGCGGCAAATTCAGCCCCGAAAAATTTCTCAGCGCAGGCAAAAAGAAAAACGCGAAGTTCGTCGCCGTGGGCAAGCATTCCTTCGCAAACGTCGGCACTCACGACAAGAAATGGCTTGTCGGTGTTGTTGACGGCAAAACCCTTATCGCCGTGAATAAAAGTGCCGCACTCGCCACTGCCGCCGTAGACGCGCATACTGGCGCGGCCAAATCGTTCGCCGCGCCCGCCCCCTTGGTCTCTTTCGGAAAACAGTTTGGCAACCCTGCCATCCTGATTTACGCCGACGGCAGGCTCTTCCCACCGGCGGACAATCAGGGCGGCGTGAGCGTTCCACCGCCGGACAGCCTTTATGCTGCTTTGGGCGATAACGGGACTAACATCCGCTTGCGCACCACCGCCGCCTATCCCACTGCCGAGAAAGCGCAACAGGCGCAGGCGACATTGCAAGGGCTTGCCGGCATCATCCAGTCAATGTCTGCTCAGGGCAACGGAGCCGGAGGCAAGCAAGATCCTAAGAGCGCCGCCCGTTTGAACAAATTATTCAGCGCGATGAAATTCACCACTGCGGATAAATTTTTCCTTTTTGCGGTGGATTATCCGGTCGCCGATGCAGTGCAGGCGCTCAAGGCACAATCTGCCGGTAAAGCCAAATAACCTTGCCGGCGCTCTACGCCGGAGGATTTGTTAACGGGAAACCGGGCTTGGGGAGCGCGTCCTGCGCTTCTCAATGGCCTGCGCGAAGCGTTCCTCCGTCCAGCAGTTGTGCGATGGCCTCTGCCACGGGCACGGAGCCATCTGCCACGGCGTTTTCCAGCTCAGGCAGATTTCTTTGCACAAACGCATTTTCGAAAAACCGGTTCAACACAGCCTCACGTATCAAGGTGTGAAACCATTGCGTATTTTGTTCGCGCCGGCGTGACTCAAATATGCCCTCTTGTCGAAGCTGGGCACAAAAGCCTTGGATAAGCGTCCAGATATCCGTCAACCCGGAGCCATCCAGCGCGGAGCAGGCAAGCGCCTTGGGCGTCCAGCCGGGCGTGAACGGCGTCAAATAATGCAAGATGCGCCCGTATTCACCACTGGCCACCTGAGCGCGCCGGAGGTTGTCGCCGTCGGCCTTGGTGACCGCGATGGCATCGGCCATTTCGATGACGCCTTTTTTGAGACCCTGCAGCTCGTCGCCCGCACCGGCTATTTGCAGCAGCAGAAAGAAATCCGTCATCGTGCGCACAGAGACTTCGCTTTGGCCGACACCGACCGTCTCGATGAAAATAATGTCGAACCCCGCCGCTTCGCACAAAAGCATGGCTTCACGGGTTTTTGCGGCGACGCCGCCGAGCGCGTTGCCCGCAGGCGAGGGGCGGATGAATGCGTTTGGCAAGCGGGAGAGTTCTTCCATGCGCGTCTTGTCGCCGAGCACACTGCCGCCGCTGACGGCGCTGGATGGATCTACAGCCAACACGGCGAGCTTGTGCCCGCTTTCGCAAAGCTGCTTGCCGAAGTATTCGATGAAGGTGCTCTTTCCTGCGCCCGGGACACCTGTAATGCCTACACGGACGGATTTCCCGGAGAATGGCAGGCACTGCCTGAGCACTGTTGCGGCGGCTTCGCGATGGGCAGGAGCGCGGCTTTCGACAAGGGTAATGGCGCGTGCGAGCGCCACGCGATCCCCGGCGAGGATGCCTTTTACAGCATCGTCGGCGGAAATGACGGTTTTGCGGTGGATTTTAGGGAGGCGAACGATTTCCGCAGGCGGGACGATTCCAGGCACTTCCTGAAGGGCTTGTTGGAAATGCGGGTCGCGGTCGTCCGGCGTATGTTTCAAATCATGGAACATGAGAATCACCAAGGCAGGAGAACATTGCGCTTTGCGCAAATTAAAAATGAAAAATTAAAAATGAAAAATTGGAGCTGCGCCGCGCCAGCGGAAACAAGGCGGTTCTTCTCAACCTATCTCATAATCGGCGTCGGTGAGGTGGATCATCTTTTCGGCAGCGATGGCGTCGTTGATGCGATAAAGCGGGACTTCGCCTTCGAAGGCGGCGGCGTGTAAATGGGGCATCGGTGTTTGCCATGGCAGAGGCAGCTTGAGAGCGCTTATTGTGCGGGCAATTGAAAATATGCGACCTGTAGTTTGTCAGCCATTTGCTGTTAGTTACCGATTAAAGATTATCAGTTTATGCCATTTTCCATTTTTAATTCAAACACTCCCGCCTTCACCATACATCTCGCCATTCTTTGCCGAGCAGGATGATTTCCGGCTCCATCTCCACGCCGCGTTCCGCTTTCACGATGCCGCGCACGCGCCGCAATACTTCGATAACATCTGCGGCAGTCGCGCCGCCGCGGTTCACGATAAAGTTGGCGTGGATATCCGACACTGCCGCGCCGCCGACAGCCAGTCCCTTTAACCCGAGGCTGTCTATTATCTGCCCGGCGTAGCCGCCCGGAGGATTTTTAAATGAACTGCCAGCGCTTGGCTCCAGTGGCTGTGTGGCCCGTCGCCGCGTCGCATTGTCGCGTATTTGTGCAAGCGCGTGTGCTGGATCCACGTTGCCGGTGCCGCGCAATACGGCACTGGTCACAATCGAACCGTGCAGCTCGGGGCAATCGCGGTAGGTGGCGTTAAAATGCTCCCGTGTGTGCTCGTGCAAGACACCGTCCGGGGAAATCCATGAGACGGATTGCACGCGGTCAAAAATCGTCCCGCCCATCGCGCCTGCATTCATGCGCAGTGCCCCGCCGAGTGAACCGGGGATGCCTTCAAGAAATTCAAAACCGCCCAGTCCTGCTCGCGCTGTCTGCATGGCGATGTCTTGCAGGCGTGCGCCGCCACCGGCGGATATGGTGCCGTCGCCGCGCACCGTTACCGTTTTCCAGAGCGCGTGTGAGAGGCGGATGACCAGTCCGGGAAAACCTTCGTCGGGCACGAGCAAATTGGAACCGCGCCCTGCGGTGAATACCGGCAAGTCGGCAAGAGCGGCGGCACGCAACAGGAGGAGCAAGTCTTCCGTTGACGCTGGTTCGGCATACCACGCGCATTTGCCGCCTGCGCCGATAGTCGTGTGCGAGGCGAGCGGGTAGTCGGGCACGAGCACATCGGGCGAAGATAAAAACCGGTGTGCACGCACTCCGAAATCTGCATTGGCATGGGGGTGGGCACCGGGGCCGCCGGAAAGCCACAGGTCGCGCGCGTAGGCAGCGGCCATTTTATCTATGCTGCCCGCGCCGATGAAGACGATGGTGATGCCGGCGGATGGGGTGTTGCCGGGAGTGGTGGGCCGAAGCGGGGAAAAGCCCGTGAGTGCGTCAAGGCGCTCACGCAGCGCCGCATTGTCTTCGACGAGGGCGAAACGGGTGTCGCCGTGCGTGGCGTCAAAGACACATGCCGCAGTGCCGCCTTCGACGGGCGCTTCGCCTGCCGAATACACGGGCAGTAGCAGTGCGGCATCGGCTATGCCAAGCGCCGCTGCAAACTCGTGCGCATACTGGCGCGTGCGCGTGTGACGGTGCGGCTGGAAGACGGCTACGAGGCACCCCAGCGTGCGCTCGCGCAGGAAGTGCAGCAGGGCCGTTATCTCTGTGGGGTGGTGGGCGTAGTCGGCCAGCACGCGCAGGCTGCCGGACTCGAACAACACGTCCTGGCGTCGTCGTATGCCGCTGAATTTCCCCAGCGGCTCTACGCCGAGGCGCCCTGCTATGTTGACGGTTACGGCCATGGCCATGAGCGCGTTGGCGGTGTTGAAGCGGCCTGCGACAGGCAGTGTCACTTCGCCGACGGGGAAGCCGCGCCCCAGCTCGATGCATGTCTCCGCGGAACCGCTTGCCAGCACACGGGCCTGAAAATTCCCTGTCCCGCCGACAGTGAACACGGGCACGCGGGCGTCTGCGGTCAGGCGGCGCAGGCGCTCGCTGTCTTCCGGGATGAAAATGGCGCGGCGCGTGCGTTGGAAGAGGGCGGCGAAGACGGCCTCCAACTCCGCCTCGGTGCGGTAGTAGTCGGGGTGGTCCCAGTCAAGGTTCACGACCACGGTTATCTCCGGGGAAAAGTGGTTGATGGTGCCGTCGCTCTCATCAATTTCCGCCACCACCCAGGGGCCGGCTGCGGCGTGTGCCGGGGGCAGTGAGGCGTCGCGATACAAGCCGCCCAGCACGTAGCCGATGTCCGCGCCGGCGGCGAGCAGTGCGTGGATAAGCATGCCGCTGGTCGTCGTCTTACCGTGGCTGCCGCACACGGCGACAAGCTGTTTGTCCCGCACCCGCTCGGCGAGCAGTTCGCCGCGCCGCACGAGACGTGCGCCCCACGAGGCGGCTTTTTCGCGCAACGGGTGCCCGGCCTTCACTGCGCTCGAATGCCCGACGAGCGTCGGCGGCGAGGCAGGATCCGGGTCGTGCTCGAGGCGGATATTTTCTCTGCGCAAAAAATCACTCATGGGAGGCTGCACGGCGTCGTCCCACCCGGACACATCCCATCCTTCCTGACGCATGTAGATGGCGAGCGGCCCCATGCCCATGCCGCACACGCCGAGCATCCAGATTTTGGATGCGTTGGAATCCTGTGCAGGCGGTTTGGTCATAGCGTTGGAATTTGAAAATGGTTTTTTGCCGTCGCGTGGCGCGTTTTCATTTTTCCGCCTTCGCTCCGGCCAGGCGCAAAATATCCGTGACCATGGGTTGCCATGCGCACTTGTCGCGTGCGGCGCGCAGGTTTTCACGCATTTGCGCCAGCTTTGAGGTGTCGGACAGCAGGTGCCCTACCACTTCAGATAATGTCCCGATGTCTTTTTGGGATAGGACTGTTCCTCCGCCCAGCGTTTCCAGAAAACGTGCGTTTGCCTCCTGGTGGTTGTCTGCGGCAAATGGATATGGCACCAGCACAGAGGGCAGGGCACAGGCCATGAACTCGGCGATGCTGCCCGCGCCGGAGCGCGACACGACCAGATCTGCTGCCGACAGCGCTTCAGGCATCCTGTCGCAAAACGGCACAAAGCGCACCACGCCTGTGCCGTTGCCGCACGGCGGTTCCGCCGCCGCCTTTTCCGGCCCGGTCACACACAGCACATGGATACCCGCGCCGCTCAGGTTTTGCGCATTGGCGGTCACCCACGCGTTGAGCGGGGCTGCGCCCTGACTGCCGCCGAGCACAAGCACAAGGTTTCCCGTCTCCGGAAACTCCAGCGCCCGGCGTGCTTCGGCACGCTCCAGCAGAGCAAACTCTTTGCGCACGGGGAATCCCGCGCTCCGCTGCTTGCCCGCCGCCACGCCGCCCAGCGCCACGCCCGGCGGGAGCCATACCCGTGTGGCGATTTTGCCAAGCATGCGCACGGCCTTGCCCGGCACGCGGTTTGCCTCGTGCAATACTACCGGCACGCCTGCCAGCCGGCACACGAGCGCCAGCCCAAGTGTGAGAAAGCCGCCAAAGCTGACGAGCACTGCGGGACGCCGCCGCAACACCAGCCCGGCGGCAAACAGCACGGCCCACGTCTGGCTTGCGAGAAAACGCAGCCGTCCGGCCAAATTCGCCGACCAGCCCGTTCCGGGTGCGCGGAGAAATTGCAAATGGGGATATTTTTCCAGTAACCGCGCATCAATTTTTTTGCGGCTCACCACAAGCAGGCATTCCTGTCCGCTCTCCAGCAATTTTTCAGCCAGAGCGATTCCCGGCGAGAGATGGCCTCCGGTGCCTCCGCATGCGATAATGATAAGACTCATTGGAAAAAAATCTTTTCAGGGCAGGGTGCTCAAGGCGGCAACACCCGCGAATTCACTTCCGGCGGGCGGTCCCATAACCGGAAACAATTCAGCACCAGCCCCAGCATGACATACATCACCACGAGGTTGGAACCTCCGTAGCTGATGAACGGAAGCGACATGCCCTTTGTGGGCAACAGACCGATGACGACACACATGTTGATGAGTGCCTGCAAAACGATGAAAAGCATGGCCCCTAGGCAGACATTAAATTGAAAGAGGGTGTGCGCACGGCGCAAATTGGACACCACCACCACAAACAAAAACAAAAATGCCGACGCCACAACTGCCGTCGCGAAGAGGCCCAGTTCCTCGCCGACGATGGAAAATATAAAGTCGGTGTGCGCTTCGGGTAAAAAATGCCGTTGCTGCATTCCCCGCCCCAGGCCTTCACCCTCCACGCCGCCGCACGCAAATGCCAGCATCCCCTGCCAAAGCTGGTAGCTCAGGCCCTGCTTGTTGCCTTCAGGATCAATAAATGACAGCACACGATTTAAGCGGTTCGGCCAGTGATAGACCACTGTGCTAAACGTCGCAAGCGACAGCAGCACCGCCGGGATGATGTAGTAAAGCCTTCCCCCGGACATGAGCAGCAAAGCAAATCCGACCACGCCGCACAGCACCATCGTCCCCAAGTCCGGCTCAATGGCGATGAGTGCGCAAACGACTCCGATGATGAGGCACGGCGCTATGAAACCGAGCAGGCAATCCCAGCCCGCTGTCGTCGCCGGTTCCATCCACGGAAAGCGTCTGCGCCAGCGAAAAAGCCGAGGGAAACCCTCAAACCAATGAAAATACACGGGGCGCAGATACCGCCGCGACAAGTCCAGATAGTGCGATAGCGCAAGCACCAGTGCCACCTTGGCCAGATCGGATACCTGAATGTTGAAAATCCCCAGATTAATCCAGCGCCAGGAGCCCTTCACGTCATGCCCTATCCCAGGAACGCGCACCAACACCAATCCCACGCACACCACTCCCAGAAATACCCATACCCGGCGGCGCAGCCATTCAAGATCCACGAGAAATGCAAAAAGACCAAAGACCAGCGCGACCGGCACAAAACGCAATTGCTGCCAGAACACGCGCAGCAACTGGGCACCTCCGGGAGGAGATGCAACGGCGGCTCCGGCGGCAGCGGGGGAGGCAGCAGGCACACTGGCGGCGACAGCGGCAGTGGCGGCAGCAGTAGCAGTGGTGGCGGGCGGTGCAGAAGCGACCGGCGCCGTTGCGCTTTTGCCCTTGTCTGCCGCTGGAGCAGGTGTCTGTTGCTGTTGTCGTGCGCCCGGTGCTTTGGGGCTGCGCGACGGTCCGGCGCTCGAAAGCATCACCAACCCGAATCCGGTGGCTACCAGCCCCACGGCAAGCACGAGCCAAAAGGAAAGAGCGGCCCACATCCCCGACCCGCGCACAGATGCCGTTTCGGGAGAAGAATCTTCACCCGCAGACGCATCCTCGTGCAAACGGGAAACGTGCGCGGCTGGTGGAGAAAGCCGCTTGCTCATGGATGTGCAAAAAAACAGGGCACCCGTCTGCCGGGCACCATTATTCGTTCACCGGTATCGCGGAAACCGAAGAACTGGCGCCCGCGTCCACAGGCACGCCGGAATCCGGCGTAGCGATGGGCGGAATCCCACCATCACCGGGGAACATCACGCCATTGTCAGACGGAGTGACGATAGTGCCACCAGGCGGCGGGGGAGGAGGCGGAGGAGTGACGACCGTGGCCGCGCCTGGCGCAGGTGCGGGCTGTGCCGACACGCTGCTGGACTGTCCGGGAATCTGCAAACGCTGGCCCACTTTGATCGTGTTGCTGGTCAGATTGTTTGCCGCCTTGATGCTATCCACCGAAGTGTGATATTTGCGGGCAATCTTATCCAGCGCGTCATTACTTTTCACGATATAGGTGACACTGCCATCCGGGGCAACCGGGTCCACTGGCACCACCTTGACGGGGGTTGTGGCCTTGGCTCCTGAACCGGGAATGACAAGCGTGGAGCCGACCTTTAATTTCGCGTCTTTGGAAATGTTATTGTTTGCGGCAAGCGAATCCACCGAGACGCGCTCGCGTTTGGCGATCATCCACAGGCTATCGCCCTTTTTCACCGTATATGACCTGCCTTGCCCGACTGCTACCTCAGTGGTATTTCGCACTGGGGTCGGCGCTGGCGGCGGGCCGTAAGGGCTGGCCGGCGGCGGGGTCACGTGCGCTTCCGGGGGTGGAAGGGGCGCGGGTGCAGGTTCGTTAACGGGTTGTGCGTTTGGCGCGACTACTGCGGGCTGCGAGGGCGTGGAAGATGTTGTTCCTTCTTCCGCTTTAGAATCTTCGTATCCGGAAGAACTCCGGCAGCCGACAAGGGCAGCAAGCCCGGCAGCATGAAGCAAGAGGACGGCGGCGATGGTAATTGTTGATTTCATGGTGGTGTGGTGTGTGGAGAAAAATAAAAAATGGAGTGCAAAGTTGCAGGGGAAATCTTTGCCCCATCCCCCGCCCCAACACAATTCATTTTGTGGCACAAAAAACATTTTCCTGAAGTGACCCCTGAGAGCAACACAACTTGTTACATATTAACAAAGTAAAAAACATAGAGGAGAAGCGTCCTTTGATAAATTTTGTTTGACATTTTTTCATGAAGCCAGAACCAGCTATTAGCAATTGAGTTGCAAGTGCATCGTTTTTCACCTTTGCAAACCCTCTTGTGCTACGCAGGGTATCTGCCCGATGTCTCCTACAGAAACACAGTTGCCGTGCCGCATTCAGACCGTGCTTTTCGACCTCGATGGCACCTTAGTTGACAATTTTACCGCCATTCACCGTGCCTATTCGGATGTCGTCCGGACACTCGGTCTGCCTCCCATGACTCAGCAGGAGGTGATGGATGCTGTGGGCGGTTCTATCACCGTCACCATGCGGCGACTCATCGGCGAAGCGCAGGCCGACGAAGCGGTGCGCCTTTACCTTCAGCATTTTCCTACTGTGATGTTTGAAGGGCTGCGGGTTTACGACGGCGTTGTCGCGTTGTTGTCCGTGCTCAAACGGCGCGGATTGCGTCTCGCCGTCTATACTAACAAAACCGCTTCGACGGCGCGGTGCATTCTCGAACACCTCGACATGGCGTGCTTGTTTGACGGCATTTTCGGGACCAAAGAAGTGCCCTGGTGTAAGCCCGATCCGCAGTTCACGCGCTTTGTCCTCGGCAAACTTGATGCTGATGCCGCCACGACCATCATGATCGGCGATTCGCCGTTCGACATTGCCACGGCTCGCAATGGCAAGCTCGCCGCCGTCTATTGTGTGACCACCGGAAGCCACTCTGCCGGGAAACTCGCAGAACATTTGCCTGATGGCATTTTCCCCGGGTTTGCGGAATTGGGCAGGGCGGTATTTCCGAATGCGCCGGGCGTAGATTGCAGCGCCTGAAAACGCTGCCTCATTTTCCCGGAAGAGAGGGAAAAATCATGCCCCGCAAAAGCAAATACCGCTGTTCAAATGCCGCCGCCGTTTCCCTTTCCGGTGTTCAGGCGGGGTTCGGTGCTGCGTCCGGCGTGGGCAAGGGGACAGAATCCACGACCACGGGGGCGGTGTCCGCGTCGCGCTCGCGCCGCGTCAACGGACGATAGACCACGGGGGTGCGGATTTCTCCGTATTTCAACGCTTCGTGGACATGTGCCCCGTCTAGCGTCTCATACTCCAACAGGGCTTCGGCGACCACTTTGTGCGCCTGGGCATGCTCCTTGAGGACGGTTTGTGCGCGCAGGTATTGCTTCTGGACGATGTCATGGATGGCAGTGTCTATCCGGCGTGCTGTGTCATCGCTGTAATTTTGCGAACGGGTGATTTCCCGGCCCAAAAAGATGTGTTCCTGATTTTCGCCAAAGGCCACCGGGCCGAGATCGCTCATGCCCCAGTCGCACACCATGTGGCGGGCGACTGTTGTCGCCTGCTTGATGTCGCTTGCCGCGCCGTTGCTGAAATCACCGGTGACGATTTCTTCGCCGATGCGTCCCGCCATCGCCGTGCAGATGCGGTTTAAAAGTTGTTTTTTGGACTGTCCGAGGATGTCTTTTTTGGGAAGGAACATCGCCATGCCCAAGGCGCGTCCGCGCGGGATGATGGTCACCTTATGCAACGGCAGAAGCCCGTCATCTATGGTGGCCTGCACGATGGCATGTCCTGCTTCGTGGTAAGCCGTCATGCGGCGGTCTTCGTCGTCCATGAGGCGGCGGCGTTCGCGCCCGAAGGAGATCTTGTCGCGGGCTTCTTCGATTTCGACTGCCTCGACTTCTTTTTTATTTTTCCGTGCGGCGAGCAGCGCGGATTCATTCAGAAGATTTGCGAGATCGGCTCCGGAAAAACCGGGCGTGGCACGCGCTGCACGTTCAAGGTCAACCACGGTGGCGAGCTTGATTTTTTTGGCATGGACTTTGAGGATTTCTTCCCGCCCGTGGATGTCGGGCAGGTCAACATAGACCTGGCGGTCGAAACGTCCGGGGCGCAGCAATGCGCTGTCGAGCACATCGGGGCGGTTTGTGGCAGCGATGATAATGATGCCTTCGTGCCCCTCGAAGCCGTCCATCTCGACGAGAAGTGAGTTGAGCGTTTGTTCGCGTTCGTCATGCCCGCCGCCCACGCCTGCTCCGCGTTGGCGCCCCACGGCGTCAATTTCGTCAATGAACACGATGCAGGGTGCGTTTTTGCGGGCTTGTTCAAACATGTCGCGCACACGAGCTGCGCCGACGCCGACAAACATTTCCACGAAATCCGAACCGCTGATGGTGAAGAAGGGCACATCCGCTTCGCCGGCCACGGCGCGTGCGATCAAGGTCTTGCCAGTCCCTGGAGGGCCGACGAGCAAGATGCCTTTGGGGATGCGTCCACCGATTTTTTGAAATCTTTTGGGGTCGCGCAGAAATTCGACGATTTCCTGCACGTCTTCTTTGGCTTCGTCGCATCCGGCCACGTCTTTGAAGGAGGCGCGTTCCTTATCCCGTGAAAGCATCTTGGCCCGGCTTTTGGCGAAACCCAATGCGTTGCGGTTGGCACTTTTGAAAAAACGGTAGGCGAAGAAAACAAATAAACCTCCCATGAGCAGGATGGGCAGGATGCTGGTGAGCATCATGGTAAGCATGGTGGAGGCCGGGCGGTCACTGTAGCGATCTGGCGCGACGGCGGAACGGAGCTTCTTGAAGTCATCGTCGCGGAGGTATCCGGCTGCGGAGAACTTATCGCCTTCTGTGATGCGTTGTTGCCCGTCTTTGCCGGTGTCCAGCATGGACAGGCTGCCTGTTACGCGGAAATAGCCGCCGCCGCTGGATGCGTCTTGTTCGACTTTGAGCGAATAAATTTTTTCCTCATCGGCATACTTGAGCACCTGCGAGATGGTGAGCTGGTTGGGGAGTTGTCCGCCACCACCGCCCATGTAGAAAAGGGAGAGTATCAGCGCGATAACACCCACCCAAATGAGGAGCAGCTTGCCGTCAATGCGCGGCACACCGGGTTTTTCCGGAGGGATCTGTGGTGTGTTTTTCGGAGGCTGGCTCATATTATTTTAACGAAGAATGGAACCTATTGGTTTCGGCCTGCCAAGTCAACTGAAGAGCCTCGTTACCTGTTGCGTGCAGGCGGCACTCTTCTGCGGGTGGCATGCCGGGAACCCACAGAATTTGTTCACCTTGGCAGACAACGGGCAAGCGGCGACGTTCCGTTGCGGGGATTCTTTTATCGGTAAAAATGTCGGAAAGCTTGCGGTATCCCGGCGCACCCAGAGGGCGGCAAGTGTCGCCCGGACGCCAGAAACGCACCTGCAATGGTTGCTGCGGCGTCGCGAGAAACACGGTTTGCGAGGGGGGGAATTCCCCTGCGCAAATCGCTGCGAACAATGCCGGAGAGACGGACACCGTGCGGGCCTGAAGAACGCCGCCGGAAGGCCAAAACAGCGTGCCGCCCTCGACCAGCAAACCCGTTCCGTGGAATGTCGCAGGTGCTTCATCTTTTCCGAAAACCAGTTTTCCGGAGGCGCTTTCAAAAACCAACCATCCGCCATCTGCGCTCCAGCGCCCGCTCCGCCCCGCAGTGAGCGCCTCGACCAGCGTATCTGCTGCGGGTGCTGAAAAGTTTTCGGGGGCGATACCCGCCGCCGCCAGCACCCGCCATAGCGTGCGGCGGTGGATGGACGGCGGCAATCCTGCCAGAGGAGACCAGTCAAACACGCCGGGGGCCTCTGCCGCAGCTACGTGCGGCCACAATACATCCACCCATGCTTCCAGCGCCTCGTTGTCTTCGGCGAGCAGGCGGCGTGAACGCAATACCCCCGGTGACACCGGTGCGCCTTGCGCCGCCACCCATTGCGGTGCGACGGTGAGGCGGATGCGGTTGCGCAGGTAGGCACTGGTCGCGTTGCTTGCGTCTTCGCACCACGGCAAGCCCGCCGAGCGCATCGCCGGGATTAGCACCGCCTTTGGCAATGCCAGCAACGGGCGCACAAAAACCGATCCACCGGAGAATTTCTGCACAGGGCGCGGCGCCGACAGCCCCGCCGCGCTGCTGCCGCGGGCCAGCCGCATCAACATCGTCTCCACCACATCGTCTGCCTGATGTCCCTGCACGAGCATCCGCGCACCTGCTTCGCGGCAGGCCTTGGCAAAAAAAGCGAGACGGAGCGTGCGCAACGCAGCTTCTCCGGCGGGTGGGTGGGTGGGCGGGCCGCCGCCGTGAAATGATTCGCCCAATGCGTCTGCCACGGAGCGGACAAATTCAGATTCTCCGGCGCACTCAGGCCGCGTCCCGTGATTATAGTTCAGGATGCAAATGCGCCCGCGCCATTGGGGGAAATGTGCCCAGACGAGCAACAGTGCCGCCAGTGAGTCCACGCCTCCGGAACACGCGACGGCAAGGTGCGCACTAGCGGTCTCTGCCTCGCGCACCAACTCCGTCGTTGCCTCACTGTCGAGGGCAGGCAGAGGGAAGGCGGCGGCGAGTGCTGCTGCGCCGGTGCGCCAGTGCGCGGCGGCGTTTACGCCGGAAATCATTTTGAGGTTCCCCCGTGGATTTGCCGTGTGCGCAATGCCGCGAGGCGCTCCAATATGCGTGCCGGGTGCCCCCCGGGGCGCGCCTGTGCCACCCCCGCCCGGATCTGCGCGAGGCAGTCCGGCCTGGCCATCCACCGCGCCACGACACGCGGAAGCACCGTTACGCTGCGCACGATGTTGGTTTCAAAAAAGCGCCGGCAGTAGCGCGTCGTGATGATCTCCTGCGGCATCACCCCGCCGATGCCATTGAAGATGACCGGAAGCCCGCTGATGATTGCTTCGCTTGTAGTGCCCGTGCCAGGGCGTGCGAAAATGGCGTCGGCGCATTCCATGATGCGCCTCATGCGCTCTTGGTAGCCGAGGGCGCACACGGGGATTTGCGGGTGCGCCGCAGCCCATGCCTCTACGCCGCGCCGGGCACCGTCATTGCGCCCGCACAGGGCGATGATTTGCGGGTGGACGCCCGCACGGTCCAGTGCATCCAGAAGTGCGCGGTGGTTGTTGGCACCGTTGGCACCCGTGCCGAGCAGGAGTGTGAAGCGTGCCGGGTCGAGGTGCAATTCATCGCGCAGCAGGGCCGCACGGCCATCGGCGGAGAGCGGTGTGCTCCAGAAATCCGGGTTGAGCATGAAGCCGCCCGTCCACGACTTTTCCGGAGCCATGCCGAGCCGGCGGGCCTGCTCTGTGCAGGCATCCACCGCGCCGATGAAGAAATCCGCCTCCGGGTTTACCCAATGTCTGCTGAATCCGTAGCCGCCTGCCAGTTCGCCGCAATAGGTGCCGCACAGCGGCGGGTGCTCCGGGAGGGCCTCTCGCGCTGCTTTGAGAAAGGCGTGGTTGAGGTGGTCGTGCGTGCTCAACACGATGTCCGGTCGCTCGCCGCGGATGTATTCCGCAAAGGCTCTGCGGCCCGGCATGGCAGTGGTCGAGCCGCAGAAGGGGACGAATTCGAGGACGTTAAAGTAGATGTGGTGCAGTGTCGGCCAGACGCGCTGTATCCAGTTGTAGAGACCTGCACCGAAAGCGTAGAGCAGCCCGTTGTTTTCCAGTGCCTGATGGCGCGTGACGGTAAACTCGCATGTGCCCGGCACGGTAGCCCATTGTGCAAACGAGCGGGCACGCATGTCGTGCCCGCCGCCAGTGCTTGAGGAGAGCAGGAGCAGCTTCATGCCGCCGGGTCCTCCTTCTTGCGTTTTTTCGTGCGTGCCA
>JAITXH010000069.1 GCA_031284845.1 Puniceicoccales bacterium
TCCCACGGTGGGCTACATGGGGGCATTGCGGTTGATAGATCAGATTACCAACGCACTTTTCGACAAGAAAGACCGCGATTGCGCCGAAGAATGGTTCGAGCTTGTCCAGTAAAGGAAGCGCTTACCCCAATAGGGGTATGAGATGATTGCAAAAATCTTCAGTTGTTTTGGCTGAAGATTGTGACTGCGCCCTCAAACAGGCGTCGTCATTTCCCGGCGCTTTTCCGGCTACCCCGGCGGCGCTTATCATCCGGGGCTGCGGGCACGAGATAGGTTTTCGAGCGGATCAGTTTCTCATACATCTCCAACATCGCTACGCCCTCGCGCGGACGCACTTCGTCCGCACGCGTAGCGCGGTCTATTTGCCGTTTTAGCATCCGGCAAAGATCGTCCGCATCGTATTGTATCATGCCCAAAATGCGGTCGGTCGTGGAGCCGTTGATGGTCTCTTCGATGTAAAAACCATCTTCTTCATCGTCCTCCAGAAAGACATGCGCCTCGCTGACGCGTCCGAAGAGATTGTGCAGATCGCCCATGATGTCCTGATACGCACCTACTAGAAAGGCACCCAGATAGTAGTGTTTGTGGGCTTGTAGCGGATGCAGGTTCAGCGTGCTTTTGATGTCTTCAAGGTCTATGAATGCCGACACCTTGCCATCACTGTCGCAGGTGATGTCCACGAGCGTGGCAGGCACAGTGGGCTTTTCGTTGAGCCGGTGGATGGGTGCGATAGGGAACAACTGGTCGAGCGCCCAGTGGTCGAGTAGGGATTGGAAAACGGAGAAATTGCACACGTATTGCTCAGCGAGCAGCTTTTCGAGTTCGGCGAGTTCATCGGGGATTTCGCCGATGGCGGGGAGCTTATTGCGGATCTCGCGGCAGATGAGCCAAAAGAGCCTGTCCACCTCGGCGCGCTCGTCCAAGTGGAGGTAGCCGAGATTGAAAAGCGAGTTCGCCTCTTCCTTTTTCTGCTTGGCGTCGTGAAAACGCTCCAACGAGTCAAGATGACTCTTGTTTTTGTAAATATCTTTCATCTGCTCCCCGATCGGCTGGAGCTTACCGCGAAGGGGTGTGGCGTCTTCCACCTCGCGTGAGATGCGGTCCACGGCTTCGAATATCAGGATGGAGTGCGGGGCGACAAGCGCACGTCCGCTTTCCGAGATGATGTCGGGCGTTTCCACGCCGTGCTGTTCGCAGACGGTTTTGACGTTTGCGATTATATCACGAGCGTAGACCTCCATGCTATAGTTCATGGAGCTTTCATAATTGCTCCGACTTCCATCGTAGTCCACGCCGAGGCCGCCGCCCACGTCAAGCATGCCCATCGGGAAGCCCAGGCGGGCGAGTTCGCAGTAGTAATGCGCGGCCTCGGTGACGGCTTTCTTGATGGTGCTGATGTTGGGCACCTGCGAGCCGATGTGGAAGTGGACCAGGCGCAATGCTTCCGACATGCGGGCGTTTTGGAGTTTGCGCACGGCGCTGACGATTCCGCTGGCGGAGAGGCCGAATTTGGCGTTCTCGCCGGTGGATTCCGCCCATTTGCCTTCACCCGTAGTGGTGAGCTTGACGCGCAGACCGATGTGCGGCTCCACGCCCATTTCTTTTGAGAGGCGGATGATGGCATCTATCTCCGAAAGTTGCTCAATGACGATGATGGTTTGTTTCCCGAGGCGGCGTCCGAGGAGTGCCAGCCGGATGTATTCATCGTCCTTGTAACCGTTGCAGATGAGCAGTGCGTTTTTATTTTCGAGAAGAGCCAGCGCAATGATCAACTCAGGCTTGCTCCCGGCCTCAAGGCCGAAGTCGTATTTCTCACCCGCATCGAGTATCTCTTCGACGACTTCGCGGAGCTGGTTGACTTTGGTCGGAAAAACGCCGCGGTAGCGGCCATCGTAACCTTCATCGCGGATGGCGGCACAGAAGGCTTCGTTGAGTTGGATGACGCGCTGTCGGAGCATGTCTTGCACGCGGATGGTGAAAGGTGGTGTGATTCCCATCTGGGCGGCCTCTTCGATTATATCCAGAATACGGATCTGACGCTGGTCACCCATGGGATGCACACAGAGGCAACCGGAGTTGTCCACGGTGAAGTGGTTGGCGCCCCAGCGGCGGAAACCGTAGTAGTCTTCAGCTTCTTGCGGAGACCATGCTTGGATCGAAGAGGTGTTATTGCTGCTCACTGCGTCTCTATATGTTGGCGCAGGATAAAGAGCGAATACGGGAAAAGGGAAAGCCCTAAAATGAGCGCCTGCTACCGCCCGCCCATTCAGAGTGGACATCGGCAATGTGCGCGGTGTGGACGAGAACGACGAGGGAGTGCCTTTTGTTTTTCAGCCAAAAAAGAGCACAAAAAAACACAAAAGAAAAAACGACGAAAAATGGCACAAGACCTCATTTTAACCACGGATGGCACGGATATTTGGGGATGGCCGTAGGAATCGGGAAACGCGGGTGGAAGACACGGCTTGAAGATGCGATTAGAAAAAAATCTCTTTCGTAAAACCTTAAAATTTCAGCCCCCCCCCCAAAAAAAGAAAACAATTTCCAATCTCAAATCTCCAATCTCAAATTAAAAAACTCCGCTTGTGCCTACCCCCAAAAAGCACTTTCCCCCAAACGCTCATTCCAATCTCGGCGGCTATCCCAGAATATCCATGTCATCCGTGGTTAAAGCAGCACGGTTTGCGCGGTTGAGAAGTGACGCCCCGCCTTTATCCGCCTTCACCGGCGGGCTTTTTTGTGCTTGAGCGCGACGCTCAAAAGGGCATTTTCGGCGGGGTCATGAGCGACTACGAAACACTCTGCAAGCTCTCGCCTGCTACGAGAGAGCGCCATCCAACCGAAGCCAGTTTTTTAGCTTCGCTTGAATGGGAGCGCCAACGTGCCACCCGCGATGAACGCGAGAAGAGGGTTTGCAACGCTGTTGGCACTGTCGCCGCTTGCTTCCTTTGGCCTGTATTTCTTATCCCGTGATTTTCCCGCCACCGCCCCGCCTTACCCGCCAAGCAACTTTCAGCCTCCCGATTCAGGGAGGCTTTTTTGTGCTACCGTCGGCACGGGCACCCTTGCTCGCTGAAACCCTGTATTCTCAATAAAAGTTTTAGTCAAAATCGCGTCGGTTTTAGTCATTTTTGGTCCTTATTGAGACGTTTATTGAAAATGAGGCGTTTTTGTTTTTGGACACTAAAAAACCCTGCAAGCTGCTCGCTTACAGGGTTTTTTAAATGGTGGTGGGGGAGGGAGTCGAACCCCCGAAGGTCGAAGACCGACAGATTTACAGTCTGCACCCTTTGGCCACTTGGATACCCCACCGTTTTTCTGAGGATACTGGAGCATCTTCAAAAAAAGAGCGCCCTCTATGGTGGGCACTGAGGTGCTTGCCAAGGATTTTTTTCAGAAAAACAGTTCGCGCCATACATGCACAGTTATGCCACTCCGCGTTGAGTGGTGGCATAAAATTCAAGGATGATCCGGCCTTCGCTGGAATTGGCGAGATCGGGCGTGTCGCGGATCTTGTCAAGCGCCTGCGAACGGTTCAGCCCGTCGCGGTAAAGGATGCGGTGCAGTCGGCCAATGCGCAAAATCGCTTCTTGGGGAAATCCGTTGCGCTCCAGACCGACTTTGTTGACGGCACGCACTTCGGCGGGGACTCCTTCTGTTATCATGTAGGGCGGGATGTCTTTTACGTTGCGCGACATGCCCCCGACCATGGCGTGCTGGCCGACACGGCAAAACTGGTGTATGCCACAGCCCCAGGCGATGATGGCGTGGTCGCTTACGGTGACGTGCCCTGCGAGCGCATTTTGGCCGCTCATCACAATGTGGTCGCCGAGGATGCAATCGTGCGCGATGTGCGAGTAGGCGAGCAGGTGGTTGTCGTTGCCGATACAGGTGAAGGCCCCGTCGTCTGTCGCGGGATGCACGGTGACGTATTCGCGAAATTCGTTGTTGTCGCCGATGCGCAGTCCGGGGCGTCCGCCTTTGAATTTGAGGTCGTGCGTCTTGCCGCCGATGAGGGCGTAGGGGAACACCTGATTCTCTCTGCCCATAATGACGTAGCCTTCGACGGTGGCGTGGTGCCGGATGATACAGCCGTCGCCGAGTGTGACGTCGGTGCCGATATAGGCGTAAGCCCCGATGGTGACTCCGGAGCCGAGCTGCACGCCGTCTTCGATTATCGCTGTGGGATGAATACAGTTTTCCATATGCTTTCTATCGTGTGCCCTGTCATTCGCCTTTGCCGGCATCGAAGACGCCAAACATAATCTCCGCCGAGGAGACGATCTCGTCGCCGACGGAGCAGGTGCATTCGGCGATACCGATTTTAGCGCCGCGGATTTTGACAAGTTTGGCGCGGATTTGCACTTGGTCTCCGGGTGTGATGGCCTTGCGGAACTTCACTTTGTCGGCACTCATGAAGTAGCACACCCTGTTTTCATGTGAGGTGAGCCGGAGCATGAGCAGGCCGGCGGCTTGCGACATGGCTTCGAGCTGGAGGACGCCGGGCATGACGGGGTTTCCCGGGTAGTGGCCTTGGAAGTAAGGCTCGTTAATGGTTACATTTTTAATGGCGACCAACTCGTTCTCGCTCACTACCTCGGTTACGCGGTCTATGAGGACGAAGGGGTAACGGTGCGGGATGAGGTTGAGGATCTGGCGGATGTCTATGGCGCTTGTGACTGGGCCGACATGGATGGGCTTGGTGCCTTCGGATTCGGGATTCTTTTTGCGTTTTGCTTTGGGGTCGGTGGCTTCCAGCCACTGCTGCCGGATGGAGGCGGAGAGCTTGGCGTTGAGGGCATGGCCGGTGCGCACGGCGATGATGTGGGCTTTCACGGCGATGCCTGCCAAGGTGATGTCGCCGATGATGTCGAGTATCTTGTGGCGCACAAATTCGTCTTTGAACCGCAGAGGTTCTCTGGAGATGATTTTGTCGCCTTTGATGACGATGGCGGAGTCGAGTGAGCCGCCCTGAATGAGGCCTTTTTTGAGAAGTTCCTCGATGTCTTCGTAAATGGTGAACGTGCGCGCAGCGGCTATCTGTGCTTCATAGACCTCGGGGTCAATATCCAGGGTGAGGTGTTGGGTGTGGATGCCGCGGTCATCCGAAGAGGTGCAGGTGATGCGCAGGCCGTCGTGGGGGAGTGCGATGATGGAGCGGTTGCCGTCGGTGATGGTGACGGGGGTTTTTAATTCAAAGCAGGCACGTTCTTTGTTTTGGGTGACGGGTTCGGCCTGACGGATGAGGTTGACAAAGGGGCGTGCGGAACCGTCCACGATGGGTGGTTCGGAGGCGTCCATTTCGACGATGGCATTGTCCACTCCCATGCCGCTGAAGGCGGAGAGGACATGCTCGATGGTGTGGAGTTTGACGTGGTCTGAGGAGACGGTGGTATTGCGCACGAGGTCGGAGACCATATCCACGACCGGACGCACTTCGGGTTTGCCGAAGAGGTCTATGCGGCGGAAGACGATGCCTGTGTCTTCCGGTGCCGGTTTGATGGTGAGCGTGACTTCCTGACCGGTATGCAGCGATTTGCCCATAATGGAGGCTTCCCGCTGTAGAGTGCGTTGCTTCATGATTGATTATTAAACTTCGGGGATTTTCTAGGGTGGATCGGCGTAGAGTAAAGAAAATGTAAAAATACGCCGATTTATTTTGGCGTCTCTACGCGGTTTAGTTGTGTAATAATATAAGTACCCGGAGAGGGAATCGAACCCACACTCCTTTCGGGAACCTGATTTTGAGTCAGGCGCGTCTGCCTATTCCGCCATCCGGGCAAAAAAACCGGAGCGGAGGAAGCCATATCCGCCGCGCACAGGCAAGCATGAAATAGGCGGGTCATTCTCCAAATTCCACCTGCAGGTCCACGATTTCGGAATCCGAGCCGACGCGCATGGGGAAGCCCCATAGCCCCAATCCTGATGTGACGAGTATCTGCGTCGCCCCCTCGCGCCCCGTCCCGTGGGCTACGGGATACATGGCACGCACGACCCATGTGATCGGCCACACCTGCCCGCCGTGGGTGTGTCCCGATATCTGGAGATCTACGCCAGCGGCGGCGGCTTCCCGCAGGGAGGCGGCGCGGGGCTGGTGGTCGAGGAGGAGCACGGGGCGGGCGGGGTCCAGACCGCCCAGAATGTCTTTTACTGGCCTGCGCCGGCGCTCCGACCAGTCCTTGCGCCCGGCGAGGTAAAAGTCGCCGCCGACCGGCACGACTTCATCGCGCAAGACGTGGATGCCACTGCTTTGCAAGTAGGCGGCGGTGGCCGTTGGGTTTTCGAATACATCGTGGTTGCCCAGCACGGCATAGACGCCGAGCGGGGCGTTTAACTTCGCCAGCTCGGCGGCCATGTTTTGCTCCAGCAAGGGGGCCAGCCGGTTGTCCACCATATCTCCTGCGAGCAGAATGATGTCGGCGCCGATGGCATTTATTTGAGCCACATATTTGGCAAGCCGCTCCCGGTTGATGATGTCCCCCATGTGGAGGTCGCTGGCGACGGCGACGTGCAAGGTCTTGCGTGCGGCACTTGTTTTCTTGAGGCGCACGGTCGTTTTGACTGTTTCCGGGTTGGAGAAATGCCAGTAGCCATAAAGGGTCACTGCGCCGATGACGAGCGCGACGGCGGCCACCGCCAGACGCCCGGCGGCGACAGGATGGCGGTTCACCTGCTCCGGGAAAAACGGATGCCGCTTGTTGATGAAGCGCAACACGTCAAAGCCGATAATCGCGGGCAACCAGTAGGGCAATAGGAGCATCCAGAATGCGCCAACAAAGCTCAGCGCGATACCCAGTGGCGTGCCGTGCAGCTGGAAGCCGAGGAAGATGCCGAATGCGGACACCGTGGCCGGGAGCATCCAGAGCGCACGCTGCCACGGCCTTGTGAACAATGCACACGCACTCCGCCAACCTGCGTAAGTTCCCAGCGCACCGAGGGCGACTAAAATTAACAACCACATGTGCCCACAGGAATAAAAGGGCGCAGGGATGCAAGCTCGCAAAACGGGGCCTCATTTCCGCATAGACGCCGCGAGGCTCTTCCGGCACCATCTACCGCCATGAAATTCTCATCCATTCCGTTCATTGCAGCAGATGCTGCTGCGGGTGCGGTTCCGGAAAGTGATTTTTTCCAGGAATTACCCGTCAAGGTTGCCGATGCCCTTCACATCAACCCGAAGTTTGCCGAAAACATCCTCCTTTTCACAGGGGCCATTGGCTTGTTTGTCCTTGCGCTCACCTCCTACTGGTTGGTGCGCCTGTTGTTGGCTCGCGTTGATGCCATGGCTGCGCGCAAATTCACCGGGCGCGCTGACGTCCTCGCAGGCACACGCATTTTGCGCCGGATTGCACTCTTTGCCCCGGCGCTCGTTTTTACGCATCTGGGCGCGATCTTGTTTCAGCGGCGGCAGGTGCTCTGCGAGATACTCGCCACGGCGGTCAATATTTACGTTATCGGGGTCACCGTCGCCATTGTCCTGGCCTGCCTTACGACGCTGGAATACGTCGCCAACCGCAAAGGCTTGCGCGACGGGTTGCCCGTGCGCGGAGTCGTCCAGGCATTTAAGATCTTCACCCTGTTTTTGGGCGGCATACTCATCCTCTCGTTGCTCCTCAACAAATCCCCCGTTTATTTCCTCTCAGGGCTGGGTGCTCTCTCCGCCGTCCTGCTCCTCGTATTCAAGGACGCGCTGCTGGGCTTTGTCGCAGGGATCATGCTCTCGGCAAACCGTATGGTTGTCGTCGGAGACTGGATTGAAATCGCCCGGCACGATGTGGACGGCGAAGTGATAGACGTCTCACTCACGACCGTGAAAGTGCGCAACTGGGACATGACGATAGTCACCGTGCCTTCGTATTCACTTATAGACGAATCTTTCAAAAACTGGCGCGGCATGTCCGAATCCGGAGGGCGCCGGGTGAAACGCAGTATCAACTTAGACATGCAGACCATCCGGTTTGCCGATCCGGAGATGTTAGCGCGCTGGGGAAAGATGGATTTGCTGAAAAAATACCTCGCCTATAAATTGGAGGAAATCCGGGCTGCCGAAGCCGGCGAAGGAGTCGCCGAAGATCTGGTGGACGGACGCCGGTTGACCAACATCGGCACCTTCCGCGCTTACTGCATGGCTTATCTGCGAGCGCACCCGAAGGTACATCAGAAGATGACACTCCTCGTGCGCCAACTTGACTCCGGCGAGCACGGCTTGCCGCTGGAGCTTTACTTCTTCTCCAATACCACGGACTGGGCAACCTACGAAAACATCCAGTCGGACATTTTCGACCATTTGCTTGCCATCATCGGCGAGTTTGACCTTGCGGTTTACCAGACTCCGAGCAGCACAGACCAGCGCGAGTTTACCCGCGCAATCGGCGGAATCCGGAAGTGACAAAAGCGGCGCACCTCCCTCTCTCTCCCGCAACAAACCAGTGTCCATAATGTCCAACAACTCCCACCCACAAATGAAAAAAAACAAGTTAGGAAAATCCGGCATCCAGGTGTCGGCCATGACAGTCGGCTGCTGGGCCTTCGGCGGCGGCGAATATTGGGGAAAACAAGATCAGTCCGACGTTGATGCCGTCGTGCATACCGCCCTCGATCTGGGAGCAAACACCTTCGACACCGCCGAGGTCTATAACAACGGCGAGAGCGAACGTTCGCTCGGCGTCGCCCTCAAAGGACACCGCGCCGGGGCCGTCGTCATCTCCAAGATTTCCCCGTCCAATTGCCACGACGTGCGCAAGCACTGTCTGGCGAGCCTCCAACGGCTCGGCATGGATTACCTCGATGTTTACATGCTCCATTGGCCCATCAACAAACTCGCCATCGAGCATTTCACCGCCGACAAGACCACCCTCGCTGCCCCGCCCACCATCGAGAGTGCCTACGCGCAGCTCGCCGCACTGAAAGAAGAGGGCCTCATCCGCGCAATTGGCATGAGTAACTTCGGGCGCAAGCAAATGGCCGAAGTGCTGGCCACAGGCGTTCAAGTGGACGTGAATGAGTTGACTTACAACATCGTCTCCCGCGCCATCGAAGCGGAAATTGCGCCCTACTGTCTGGAAAATCAAATCAGCGTCATCGGCTCGATGGGTCTCCAGCAAGGCGTCCTCGCAGGCAAATACAAGACCCCCGAAGAAGTGCGCCCGCATCAAGCCCATTCGCGCCATTTCCCCGAGTTTCGAGGGCAGGGCACCGCACGGCACGGCGAGGCCGGGGCCGAAAAAGAAATCTTTGCCGTCGTGGATCGGCTCCGCGAAATCGCCGCCAGCCTCCACATCGGAGTCGGGCAACTCGCTATCGCGTGGATATTGAAAAAACCCTTCATGGCCTCTACGCTCGTCGGCTCGCGCAACATCCCCACTCTCAAAGAAAATATCGCCGCCTGCACCGTGGAAATCGCTGACGACGTAGAAGCGCTCATAGATGAAATCAGCCAGCCAGTCCTCGATATACTGGGCAACAATCCGGATTACTACGAAAACACTGCCAAAAGCAGAATTTTTTAAAAAATAAATAAACAAAAAAAACAAAGAAGAAACCCCTGACGATGGAACAAGGAACACATTTCTTTTACCACGGATTACGCGGATATTTTTTAGATAAAAGGATGGGTGTTATCTTAGAGCCTGCTTGCAATCTTTTAGAATGTATTGGTTTTTCTACAGTGCCAACGGCACCGACTGGAGTTTGGCCTTTTTTTACGATGTCCACTTGGCTCCCCTCCACGGTGCCAACGGCACCAAACTCATTAGCCCAGGGCAACGCCCCGGGTGACAATGTGAGAGAAGACATCGCCCTGAATGGGCGAAACAAAAGAACTGTTTTGCGCAATATATTGCTCCTGTCCAGCCCCTTCAGGGCTGTTTTGCGTTTTTTGTTTATACCCAGGGCGTTGCCCTGGGCTAATGAGTCTGGTGCCGTTGGCACCGCAAAAAAACGACATCATTACAGCGTATTTTCATCCGCTGTTTTCATCGAGATTGCAAATAGACTCTTATCGTTCCTTCGCGAAAGATGTGCCGACTCACATCCTTTTATCCGAAAAAATCCCCGTAATCCGTGGTTAAGAGGAACCGTCTGAGGTTTCTTTTTCTTTCTTTTTCTCTTTTTATGTTAAAAGGCATCAATAAACTTATCTCACCCGATCTCATAAAGACGCTTATGGAGATGGGCCACGGCGATGAAATCGTCTTCGGTGACAGCAATTTTCCTGCTGCCTCCCGCGCCCAACTCGGTTCGCACCACATCATCCGCGCCGACGGACACGACATTACTTCTTTGCTGGGTGCTGTCTTGCCGCTTTTCCCGCTCGATTACGCAGTGGATTTTACCGCCGTGCTCATGGATTACCGCGCCCGCCTCTCCGCAGAACCGGCAGTGTGGGCCAAATACAAGGCCACCCTCGGCGCATGGCCCGACGGCGATAAACAATACCTCATCCTCCCCAAACCCGATTTCTACGAACGCGCCAAAAACGCCTACGCCATCGTCGCCACTGGTGAGACTGAAGGTTTCGCCAACATCATCATCCGGAAAGGCGTTGTCCGCTAGCCCGCAAACAGATTTTGACACCAACCCGCAAAAACCAACAACAACACACCACTATGCTCCATCTCCACAAACTCATTAAATCGGCGCTGCTCACTGCCGCGCTCTTCGCTGTGTTTGCAACGGCGACACCGCCCGTTGCCGCTCAAGACACTGCTGCCGCATTGCGCGTTTCCAAACAGGACCGCCTCCCTTTTAAGACTCAACTCGAGGAAGAAGTGGCCAAACTGAAAGCACACGCCGCAAAACTGGAAGCCACCGACAGCGCCAATGCCAAAAAGGAGGCTGCTATCTCTAAAAAAGAAGCCGCCCGCCTCGAAGGCGACATCGCCAAACTTTCCGCCACCGGCATCAGCGTCCGCAACACCATCGAGGATTGGAACCCCGCCGAGACCGCCATCATCATCTGCGACATGTGGAATAAACACTGGTGCAAGCACGCCACCGCCCGCGTCGCCGAACTCGCCCCCGCCATGAACGAAGTGCTCACCGCCGCCCGTGCAAAGGGCGTCACCATCGTCCATGCTCCCAGCGAAACGCTCGCCTTTTACAAAGATCATCCCGCCCGCAAAACCGCAGAGAAATACGCCAAGCCCGGTGTCAATGCATGGGCAGGCAAACTTCCTTCAGAAAAAGGCAAGAAGGACGTTGTGGATCCCACCCGCAACGGCGGTTGTCCCGAGTGCAAGGGCGGACAGCCTTACCCTTGGACGCGCCAAATCGAAGCGCTCACTATCGAAGACAAGGATCTTATCAGCGACAACGGCACCGAGATCAAAGGCTACTTCAAGGACAAGGGCATCAAAAACGTCATCCTCATGGGCGTCCACACCAACATGTGCGTCATCGGTCGCCCTTTCGGACTGCGTGCTATGCGCCACGCCGGTTTCAACACCGTCCTCATGCGCGACATGACCGACCTCATGTATAACAGCGTTATTGGCCGCGAAAAAGGCCCCGGTGCCGGCTTTCCCTTTGTGAACCACTTCTCCGGCCTCGACCTGCAAGTCGAATACATCGAAACCTATGTCGCCCCCAGCATCGTCTCCACCGACTTCACCGGCAAAAAGCAATTCCGCTTCAAAGAAGACACCCGCCCCCGTGTCGCCATCCTCACCGCCGAAAGTGAATACCGTGCCAGCCAGCGCCTCGCCGAGTTTTCCCACGACCTCACCCTTAGAAATATCCACAGCGACTTCGCACTCGGCGTTCCCATCATGAACGGCCCCGGACGCCACAATCTCGAAAATCTCCAAATCCTCGACGATGCCAACCTCGCCCTCGTCTTCATCCGTCGCCGCGCCCTTGAAGCCGATAAATTGGGAAAAATCAAAGCCTACGTCGCCAGCGGGCGCCCCGTGCTCGGTATCCGCACTGCCTCCCATGCGTTTGACGCCAAGGGCAATGTCCCGCGGAGCGGCGGAGCGATTGAGGCGTCCAAAGAGAATGCCGCAGGCAACTTGGCGCAGTGGGCGGATTTTGACAAAGACGTCCTCGGCGGAAATTATCAAGGGCACTACGGCCATCTCAAGACCGGCACCGATGTCACCATTGCCGACGGCCAAGCCGACCACCCCTTGCTCAAAGGCGTCGCAGCCAAGTTCACCAGTCCCTGCTGGCTCTACCGCAACACGCCCCTGCGCACTCCCAACGCCACTGTCCTCCTCTACGGGCACAATCCGGGCAAAGCGCCTGAGCCGATTTTCTGGATCAACAATGCCGGGAAAGGCACCGTCGTCTACACCTCCCTTGGGCATTGGGATGACTGGAAAATCGAGAGCTTCCGCAATCTCATGTTCAATACCGTGGACTTCCTTCTTGGCAAAAAACCAGCGGAAGCCCCGGCTGATAAATAGGACGCTCAGTTAGGAGCGGCGGGTCTCCGCCGCTGTAAGGCTGTGTGAGTGCGTCCCGCACTCACACAGCCATTGGAATACGCGGATTAGAACTGGTGCTGGAAGCATCCTCATAGAGATGCGGGTCGGGGCGCATCGCATGCCCGGTGGTGCAAGATGAAATTTTTCTGACTTTTCTAATAAAACCCCTCGTGCCGCGTTCTAGGTGCAGAAGCACAGGCTGGGCAGAGGATTTTTTCTCTTCAAAAATGGACGAATCATTTGGCTGGCCGGAAATGGGAAATCACACTGGTTCCCCCAAACATACGCGAATCCCCAACTCCTGATAAGATTATGAACGACCTCTCCCAAGAATTACCCCCGCTGCCCGATGAGCCACAGACACCCCCGATGGACGCCTTTCCAGCGGACACCTTCCCAGCCGAAGCGTTCCCCGAAGACATGCTCCCGCCTCCGCCGCCCGTCACCAAGTGGCAGCAGTTTTGGCGCAGATTCGGCGGCGACGGTTTCCTCGTCTCGATGGGTATTCATGCTGTGCTCATCATCATCGCCCTGACGTGGGTGGTATCCCGCTTCGTAATCGCCAAAGAGCCGACGACATTTGCGACTGGCGCGGGTGGC
>JAITXH010000109.1 GCA_031284845.1 Puniceicoccales bacterium
GAAATTTTGAGGGTTGAGAAAAGGTGAATTAAAAGAAGGTGAGTGCCGGAATTTGGCTTACTCAAGCGGAGGCGCAATCAAGGAAGGTGGTTTTTTTTAAGCAATAAAAATATGGAGCGCGCGCTCGTATTTTCTGCGCAAAGTCAGCCGGTGTATCTTGGCATTGTGGCGGACGTCCACGGGGAATTTTTTCTCAAAGAAAAACCGTTGGATGCCTCGAGTGACCGGCACTGCATTGCCCAGTTCCAGCAGTTCAGCCTCAAAACGTGCCCGCTCTCCGGCGTGGCGCGGAAGGGCATCCGGGAGCGGCTCGACTATTAATGCCGGCTCTTGTGCGCCGGGTGCGCCAAGACCGATTAGAGCCGTGCGGAAGACACGCGGGTGCGCATTGAACACCGCTTCGCAACTCTCCGTGTAAAGTGGTCCGCCGGGCGTCATGACCCGCTCGGCTTTGCGCCCGTAAAACCAGAGGCGCCCGTGTCCGTCCAGACGCCCGAGATCGCCCATGCGGTGCCAGACAGCACCTGTGGCATCGCGAATTTTAGCCAGTTTGGTGGCCTCTGGGTTGTTGTCGTATTCGAGAGTGCAGGAGGCGCTTTGGACGATGATTTCGCCGACCTCGTCCATCGCGCATTGCCCGGCATCTTCAAGGCTGGCGATCGGCCCGTCGTTCACGGGGATGATGGCGACGCGCACGCCTGAAAGTGGTTTGCCGACGCAGGTGCCGCGCCCCAAAAGCGTTTCCCGCCATGTGCTATCGAGCACTTCCGTGCCGCTGATGCTGGCGACGGGCAATACTTCCGTAGCACCGTAGGGGGTATGGATTTCGGCATTGGGCAGCAAGGTGCGCAGGGAGCGCAGGAGGCGTATGGGCACGGGCGCACCGGCGATGAGCACGCGGCGCAATGAGGGCAGGGTGAGGGCGGCAGGCTCGCAGTGGCGCGCGATTTTCGCCCACAATGCGGGGGAACCGAAACTGTAAGTGACCTGGTTTTGGACGATGGCGCGGATGATTTTTACGGGGTCTGCCGAGGCCGGGCGCGAAGGGTCCATCTCCGGCGTGACCGTGGTGGTGCCCAGTGCGGGATTGAACAATGCGAAGACGGGCAGCATGGGCAGATCCACCTCGCCGGGGCAGATCCCGTAGTTATCGCGCACGAGAGCGAGCTGGGCGTCCAGCATCCCGTGGGTATAGCGCACGCCTTTTGGCGCACCCGTCGAGCCGGAGGTGAAAAGAATCGCGGCGGGTGTATCGCCTGCGGCCTCAAATAGGGGCCGCCCGGATGCGGGCAGTGCCGCTGCTTCGGAACGCAGTGCAGCCTCAAATCCAGCCGTGCCGATGCGCACCCGGGTGTGGACACTGCGGAACGTCCACGGAAAGAAGCGCGTGAGTGCGAGCGCCGCCGTTGTGCCCGTCAGTGCTTCGGGGCGCGTGTTGCGCACGCAGCGCAGGAAAGCGCGCACTCCCATGCCGGGATCTATGGCAATGGGCACCGCGCCGAGTTTGAGCAGGGCGAACATGCTCAAAATCAAATCCAGCCCTGGGCGTGCCAGCAACAATGTGCGTGTGCCTGCGCCTATGCCGCGCCGGGCGAAAAGCGCTGCCGCTGCGTCGCTCTCGCGGTCCAGTCCGGCAAAACTGCGCTCAATGTAGCGGATGCTGCCGTCGGGGGCGTTGCCATCGGGCACGCGAACGGCGCAAAAATCGGGGTTGGCTAGAGCGGCAACACGCAAATGCCGGGCGACATTGGCAGTGGAGGTTTTCGAGCACATGGTGGCATTCTCCGGCTGGGGAGAAATCAGATCTGATAGGCTTTGCCGGGGTCGGGATTGGTGACTTTGGCGTGCGGCAGTTCAATTGCCAACTCTTCTTCAAACCATGCTCTGGCGTCGGGGTCGCCGTGCGTGATCACGATGGCCCGCGGGTCGCACTGCCGGGCGAAGTCCATAAGCTCGTCTCGCGTGGCATGTCCGCTGAAATAGAAGCGCTCGATATGTGCCTTGATGGTGGCGATGTAGTCGAGGCCCTGAAAGAGAAAGGTGTCACCGCGCTTGCGTGCCAACAGGCGGCCACCGGGAGTGTCGGGATCGCAGTAGCCGACGAAGCAGATGGTGTTGCGGGCATGTTCGAGCAGATTGGCTGCGATGCGCCATGCGGGGGTGTTCTCAACCAGCATCCCGCTGGAAAGCACGTAAATGCCTTTTTCGGGTAAATCGTGCCCCGGTGCCACAAAACGCTGGCTCAGGGGCTGCACCTTAAGTTCCTGCAAGACTTGACGGCGGAAATTCACAAACCCGGCCTTGCGGCTCATCATGTCGAGATAGTCGGCGAGATCCACGCCAAGCCCGGAACAGAAGATGGGGCAGGTGGTGATGGCGTTGCGCCGCCGGGCTTCGTTGAGGATGGTCAGTATCTCCTGCATGCGCCCGAAGGCAAATGTCGGGATGAGCACAGAGCCGCCGTGGGTAATGGTGTGGTTAATGGTCTCAAGCAGGCGCTCGGTCTCACCGGCGCGGGTCACTCCATCCTGCACGGGCGTCGCGCCATGCGTGGTTTCCGTGACGAGGGTGTCCACCGGGCCGGACGGGAATTGGGCGGCAGGCACGGTTTGCTGATCTTTGAAAAGGACATCGCCCGTGAAGAAGATTTTCCGGTGCTTGTATTCGAAGAGGCAACCGACCGCGCCGGCGACGTGCCCGGCGGGATAAAGCGTGATGTTTATCTCGTCGCCGTCTGCGTTGCGCACCGTGCGCGTGGAGAGCAACGGGAGAGGGTGGAGTGCCCTTTCCACGGGATCCAGCTCGCCGTAAGTGAAAAGCGGATACGCCTTGATGCCTGCTTCATCGCGCTGGCGCGTCATGACGCTGACCGAATTGCGCAAGATACGCTTGGCGATGATGGCGGAGGCGGGCGAGCAGAGGATTTCCACGCCGGGTTGCTTGCGCAGGACGACGGGCAAGCCGCCGATGTGGTCGAGGTGGCAGTGGGTCAGGAGGACGAAATCGAGCGGTGGCAGGTGGTTGAGGCGGGGCAGGGCATCGTTGCCGATGCGCTTCGGGTGCATCCCGGCATCAACGAGGAAATTGAAGGAACCGATTTCTCCAAGAAGGCAATTGGCGCCGATATCTTGTGCGGAATTAAGATCTGTCAGTCTCATGAATAAATGGGCGCAATGTGGCGTTTTTGGAAAAATGAAAACACAGGTGTGGCAAAGGCTTTCACGGTTTCTTTTTTTCGTCTTCGGGATCTACGATGGCGATGCGCAGGTCGCGCAGTTGGCGCGGCGTCACAGGGGCGGGAGATTCAGCCATGAGGTCTTGCCCGCGCTGCGTCTTCGGGAAGGCGATGATATCGCGGATGCTGCTGCGCCCGGCCAGCATGGCCACGAGGCGGTCCAGCCCCAATGCGATGCCGCCGTGCGGCGGAGCACCGTAGGAGAAGGCTTTGAGCATGTAGCCGAAACGGCTTTCCACGATGTCGGCGGGGATTTTCAGGACGTTCTCAAAAATGCGTTTTTGCATATCCGGATTATGGATACGGATGGAGCCGCCGCCCAGTTCGACGCCGTTTAACACGATGTCGTAGTGTTGGCCGCGCACTTTCTCCGGCGCGGAGTCCAACAGCGGCTCGTCTTCTTTGACGGGTGCGGTGAAGGGGTGGTGGGCGGAGAGGAAGCGTTTTTCCTCTTCGTCCCAGAGCATGAGGGGAAATTCGATAACCCAGAGAAAGTTGAACTTGTCGGCGGGGATATCGAGTTTACCGCGCTGCTGGAGGTAACGCGCCGACTCCAATCGGATGCGTCCGAGGATGGCACTCGCCTGTGTCCACGGGGCGGCGGCGAAGAAGATGATGTCGCCGTCTTCTATGTTGAGACGTTCCTTGAGGGCGGCTTTTTCGGCGTCGGAGAAAAACTTCAGAATGGGCGATTTCCATTCGCCGTTTTCGGCCTTGATGAAGGCGAGACCTTTTGCGCCGAGCGTCTTTGCGATGGTCTCAAGATTGATAAGTTCGCCTTGTGTGATGTCGGCAAGACCTTTGGCGTTGATGGCACGGACGACGCTGCCGGGGGTATTGGCGATACTGTTGAAAACCTTGAACGCGGACTGCTTGAAAATGTCGGTAAAGTCCACGATTTCCAAGGCGAAGCGTGTGTCGGGCTTGTCCACACCGTAGCGATCCATGGCTTCCTGAAAGGACATGCGCGGAAAGGGCGTCGGGATGTCCACACCGAGCACCTGTTTCCAAGTGCGCTGAAGCATTTTTTCGATGAGCGCATACATGTCCTCGCGGTCAATGAAGGACATTTCGAGGTCCACTTGCGTGAACTCAAGCTGGCGGTCGGCGCGCAGGTCTTCGTCGCGGAAACAACGTGCGAGCTGGTAGTATTTTTCGACTCCCGCGACCATGAGCATTTGCTTGTATTGCTGGGGAGACTGGGCGAGCGCGTAAAAGGTGCCGGGGCTGAGACGGCTGGGAACGAGGAACTCGCGCGCGCCTTCCGGTGTGGATTTGAAGAGCATGGGCGTCTCGACTTCGAGGAAACCTTCCCCTTCCAACGTGTGGCGGATGGCTTGCGCGGCGTGGGCGCGGGTCTTCACAAGGCCCAGATTGCGCGGTCGGCGCAGGTCGAGATAACGGAACGCGAGGCGGAGGTCTTCACCCACTTTGTCCGCCTTATCGTCTTCCATGGGGAAGGGCAGAGGCTGGCAAACATTGTGGACGGTGAGGGTGTCGGCGGTGACTTCGACTTCGCCGGTGGCCATTTTGGGGTTGATGGTGTCGGCGTCGCGTTTGACGACGGTGCCGCTGATCTGGATGACAGACTCGCTCTTGAGGTGGTGGGCCTGTGCGTGGATGTCGGCGCGGTCGGGGTGAAAGACGACTTGGGTGATCCCCTCGCGATCGCGCAAGTCCACGAATCGGACGCCGCCGAGGTCGCGCACGGTGTCCACCCAGCCGATGAGTGTGACGTGTTTGCCGGAATCGGCGGTGGAGAGGCTATTACAATGGTGTGTGCGAAGCATGGTTGCGTTGCGGAGAATTCGTTTGCTTAAAAAAAGTGGCGAAAGATAGGCGGCAGGGGAGATGAAACAAGCCGAAAGGTCATTTTGCTCAATGAAAAATTGAGAATGAAAAATTACCTGCAACTCCCTTTCCCGGTGAATGGCATGTAATTTCGCTGCGCATTGGACTCGTTACTCCGCACGTCGGCACGAATTCTAAAAGCGCTCTCGGCGATTTCACGAAGTGCTAAATGCGAATAACCGACGGCTCAGATTACAGAACCTCCTCGCGCCCTTTGGAGGCGGTGTTATGGATGAGGGCCACTCTACCCGCATATCTTGCGGGAATCCGGTTTTTACTTTTTCGGCGCTTCGGTGGCGGGATTCCACGGCACAGGGATGACTGTGGCACCGGGGAACAGCGGCATTATCTTTTGTCCACCTTCGACGATCACCCTGTCACCGTCATTGAGTCCCTCACGGACTATCCAGTTTGTGTTGCGGGCCTCGTTGCTTTTCAGCGGAACCAGTGCGACCTTGTTGTCGCTGCCGACTACGTAAACAGCGGCACCGTTGGCGCTGCGCAAGACGGCTTGCTGGGGGATGAGAAATACCTTGGAATCGTCATCAAATTCGAAGCGGCCCCGCGTGTAAACGCCCGGCCAGAGGAGCCAGTCAGGGTTGGGGAACTCGGTGCGCAATGTGACGCTGGAGGTGGACGTATCCACGGAGATTTCCGAAAACAGCAGTTTGCCCGGATGTTTGTATTCCGTGGTGCCGTCGAGCAGGAGGGAGACTTTCACTTTGCTCCAATCGGTGCCGGTGCCGGCCTGTTGTTTAAAAGTGCTGAGTTCGCTGGCCGGCTGGGTGAAGTCCACATAGACCGGGTCGAGTTGGTTGATTTCCGCAAGCGGCGTGGCCTCTCCTTGCCCGACGAGTGCGCCTTCTGTGACGAGCGGACGCCCGATACGCCCCGAAATAGGCGCGGTGACCTTGGTGTAGCCGAGGTCGAGTTCTGCGGCTTTGAGCGTGGCATTGGCGGCGAGGAGGCTGGCTTTTGCACCTTGAAGCTCGGCTCGTGCCTGAAGTTCTGCGGCGACAGCATTGTCGAGATCCTGCTGGCTGACGGCCTGAGTTCCGATCAGCTCGCTGTAGCGCTTTACGATCAGACTCGTGTTGTTGAGATTGGCCTCAGCGCGTGCGATACCGGCCTCTGCCTGTTTGACTGTGGCTTTGGCACTTTCCACGCGGGCGTCAAAGAGGGCAGGGTCTATCTGAAAGAGCAGGTCGCCTTCTTTTACGTCTGAGCCTTCGCGGAAGACTTGTTTGAGAAGAATTCCTGCGACACGGGCGCGCACCTGAGCGACGCGCACCGGTTTGACATAACCGGGCAATTCGCGTTGAAGCGGCACCGAGACGGGATGGATTGTGAGGACGCCGACTTCTCGTGGGCGTGCTAGTGCGGCGGCAGCAGCAGCGGCAGTGGCTTTTGAGTCCTGTTTTTCACCGCACCCGGTAAGCGGGAGCAGCGCGACTGGCAGACATAACGCGAGTGCGTAACGAACACCGGCTGTAGAAAGTAGAAAATGAGACGAACGCATAAAATGGTGATTGAAGAGAATCAGACGGTGAATCTCAAGCCCGGATATTCAGGAAACACGCGGGCTGATTTCTGGCTTACGACTTACGACCGGGGATAGAGACAGGGATGCGGCGGTATTTGGCAAATGCCGGGAGGAGTCCCTTCTTCTGCAAAGATTCGGGGGAATCTCCCTTGCCGAGGGCTACGATTATTTTTTGAAAATCGGCAGCGCTCGCTTCCGTATCGGTGCGGTCGAGAAAATAGAGCGTGGCGGCATCCGGCATGTAGTAGAGTTCAGATATGCCGCGCTCCACCTTGTAGAACTTTGGCGCGGCGGGATTCCATTCCGCTCCCGCGCAACAGCCGTTTGTCGCCATGCCGTCGTTGAGGAAGCGGATCGTGCGCAGCGCATGGGTGTCGGCACTCTCGGTCGGCCACAACATAGAGGCTTTGGTATCATCCTCGGAGTCGCCGTCGAAGCGCCACCAACCTAGCACGGGATCCTCGGCGATGTTGTAGTCGTCGTCGGCCTGCTGTTGTCCGGCGTTGGTCTGGGCGGTGCGCTCCGGTTCGTTGGCGCAGCCCTGCCAGACGAATGCAGTGCCGATGATGAAAAGTGATACAATGGAGGAGATGTGCTTCATGTGCGTTGGAATGTTTGAACTGTTAGAAAAGAAAATGGGCCGGATGTTTCCTTAGCCGAATATATTCATGCGAAACTAGGCGGCCTATGCCAATTTGATTAACTCGCCGGTCTCAGGGACGTCTTTGATGATTTGCTCCGGGTCGGGGCCGATGCCGATGTAGCGCAGGTTGGGCAAGGGCGTCTTTGCGCCGTGGCGCGAAGCCAGAGCCACTATCGTCTGTAGCACAAAGGCGATATAGCGCCGGGCGTTTGCCGGGAGGTCGGCGAAGTGGCGCACCACAGAAATGTCTTCGTGCCAGCCGGGCAATTCGGCATAGACGGGCTTCAAGCTACGCCGCACGGCATCGTTGCGCGGGACGCTTTCGATGATTTGCCCGGAGGCATCGCGGTAGCCCGTGCATACGAGCAAGGTGCCGCCTTTCCATTCGCCGGATGGCGAGAGTGCATCGAGTTTGTTGATGACGATGTCCTGATAACCGCCGTGGCGCAGGGCATCGGCTTTTTCCACGCAATCGCACCAGCCGACCATGCGCTGACGCCCGGTGCTGGTTCCGTATTCGAGTTTTTTAAGGTGGACGGTGAGCGGGTGCGCATCGTCCATTTGTGTCAGAAAAGTGTGCGTGCCGACCTTGGTGTCGTAAGCCTTGCAGACGCCGATGGTGTGGACTGCCTGCACGGGGATGCCAGCCGATTGGAAAAGCTCCGGGGTGAAGGTGTGCGAGGCGGTGACGTTGGGAGCGAAGCCGTGGCGTTTGTCGAGCCAGTAGGCTTGCCCGAATTCGCCGATCAGGTATTGCCCATTTGCAAGATTGCGCAGGATGTGTTCGCGCACGTCGCCGATACGCTCGCGCAAAGCGCCTCCCGCCTCCCAATAGGCGTCTGTCACCGCGGCGTGGTCAAACCGGAACGGGCTGCCGGAACCGAAGCGGGTGAAGTCAAATTCTGCTCGCGGGAATATCCCGGCTTCAATGGAGCTTTGATTGGCGCGCACCTCGGCTTCGGTGAGTTTGATGAGGAATGCCTCCCACTTTTCGGGGGCGAGGCGGCAGACGTGCTCGATGGTGCGTTCGGCGCGATCCATGCGAGCGGAGAGCTTGGCGGCAAACTCGTCTTTACCGGCGCAAAAATCGGCAAAGTAGATTTGCCATTGGCTGACTTCATCGGCGTAAGCAGGCGTGATCCCGCGCCCCGTGCTGCCGCGTGGAAGCTGGCCCAGAATGTTCACGCGGTAGTCCTCCCACGCCAGATCGAGCATGCGGTGAGTGACATCGCTGACCAGGGTGCGCTCATCTATGAGCAGGCGCGGATAGACACTGTAGCCGAGTTTTTCCAGAGGGCGGGCTTCCCAGTGGGCCTTGCGCGGATCGGCGACTACACCGGCACCGAGGGCGAGCGTGGCGACATCGCGTTCGACGACACCACCGGGGAGAAGGTTCAATTTAAGTCCGCCGACAGTGTGCCCGGAATTGGCACCGCCATTGACTTTGAGAACGGTGCCGACGATGTCGCGGCGGTTGTGGAGTGCCTGTAATTCGCGGATGACTTCTGGGATGAGTCGTCCCTTTCCTTCATCGCCCATGCTGATTCCTGTGTCGGCGATGAGTTGGCTGGTGAATGATGTGAGTGCCATGTCTGTATGCGGAACTGGATTAAAACGGGCTTGGTAAGCGGGAAATGAAAAAGGGCAATTAAGAAGCAGCGGGGCGGGTGTCAAAAAATCGCAACGGCAAGGCAATGAAACTGTCAGGTAGATGCCCATGTCCGGCGGGTGAGTTTTGTGGTGTGGTCTCGTGTGCCATGGGTTTTTGGTTGAAAATAAGTTGTTGGGATTTTGAAATCTGGAAACACGTCTGGCGTTTTATTATCTACTATATAACTATCAATATATTATGGATATAAATCTTCAGCATATCCATTCTCTCAAATCGCGTGTTTGAACGCAAATATTCGGGGGTTGGAGGTATGCTCGAAGTGCTCAAGAAGCAGCTCGAGTGCTTTAAGAGGCGTGAGTTCGGGGCAAGAGTGGCGCGTGATGCCTTCTCATGCCACGGACTCCAGCATTTTTTCGATTTGCCGCCACGGGACAGCGACGCCTTTTGTTCATTCCTGAATGTCGCCATCGCCACCGTGAACTAACCATGAGACAAATTTGTCTGCTGGAAATTTTTCGCGCCAAAAATCCACGCGAGGTCGCTCGCCACCTCCGGATTGCGCTTTGACAATTTCAGAGATGACCCAGTTTTCAAAGAGGGAACCGCGCAAGGGGTGTGCCCGCACTTGCGCGGGTTCGCGAATGCCCAATAGCCACGACATCAGACCAGTGTCGCAAAAATAAAGTTTGGGCATTTTCACGAGTCGCTTG
>JAITXH010000159.1 GCA_031284845.1 Puniceicoccales bacterium
GGGGGCAAGAGGGAAGGCGGACAGTGCGCTTTGATTTGGTTTGTCGCACAACGGTTGATTTGGGGGCTTGCCCCTAATGGCAAGTTCGCCCAGAGAGCGGCCCCATAAATTTGCAAGAGAACATCGCCCGTTGGCGGGCACTCCCCGCAGAGGAGAAGCAACGGATTCGTTGGGAAGTCATTCCGACTCGGGCGGCGCAGAGCATGGCCTTCGAGGGCGAACCCGTGGACGAGGAAGTTCTGCGTAAAATGCACGCCCGGGACACGCTGATGAGCTACGCTTTCTTGAAAGCCTCCTAGCGCAGTTCCGACACGACAGAATGGATTAATCACCTTTCTGACGCAGGCCGACCAAATCTCACGTTACCATCGCGTAGTAATCCCTGCCAAAATCCGACACGGCGGTAGCTTTCCCCTTTGCTTGGCTGTGACGATTATTACAACTGCACAAAGATAACCCAATTTCGGTTAATAGTCTCAGCGGAGTTGAAATATTTCAGCTTCTTCTCTTTCTTATCCAGCTTATCATTAAAATATAATAAACTATCGGAGGCCTCATTCCAGCTATGCCTGATGGCATTTTCGCAGGGCCGTTTTTCGCGAAATATTCAGGCTGGCACTGCTTTTGCTAAAGGGAAGGCAAATGATCACAGATCTGTCCGACAACTCAATTGCCATCCCATGTAGTCCCACAGCTTACAGCGGCGAGACGCCTCTGCCTGCGCCCGTCGTCGCGGCTTCGCCCAATCGGTATGCCAATCACCCCTGCTTTAGCAAATCCGCCCACCACACCCACGGACGCATTCACCTGCCCGTCGCACCGCGTTGCAATATCCAATGCAACTTCTGCAACCGCAAATTCGATTGCATGAACGAAAGCCGCCCGGGTGTCACCAGCTCGGTGCTCCGTCCCGGACAGGCTGCGGACTATCTCGACGCCGTCTTACAACGCGTCCCTAACATCGCCGTCGTCGGCATCGCCGGCCCCGGTGACCCGTTTGCCAATGCCGAAGAAACTCTCGCCACGTTGCGCACCATACACCAGCGCCACCCCAAGATGCTTCTTTGCCTCGCCTCAAACGGACTCGAAATCGGCCCGCACATCCCGGAACTCGCCGCGCTCGAAGTCAGCCACGTCACGCTCACCGTGAACGCCGTGGACCCGCTGATCGGCGCTAAAATCTACGCATGGGTGCGCGATGGCCGCCGCCCCTTGCGCGGTCTGGCCGCCGCAGGTCTGCTTCTCGACCGCCAGCTTGAAGCCATCCAACGCCTCAAAGCCGCAGGCATCGTCGTCAAAATCAATTCTATCATCATCCCCGGCGTCAACGACCACCACATCGAAGCCATCGCCGCGAAAATGGCTTCATTTGGCGTGGATATCATGAACTGCATGGCCTTTCTGCCAGTAGCAGGCGCGGCTTTTGAAGATGTCGCCCCGCCTGCTCCCACGCTCATCGCCGGCACACGTTTACGCGCCGGACGCCATGTCGCGCAGATGACGCATTGCGCCCGGTGTCGTGCTGACGCCGTAGGCCTCATAGATCGCGAGATGACAAAAGAGGATCACGACTTTTTGGCTTCCTTCACGCGCCCGAGTGGCTCTGCGCTCGCCGCCCGCCCTTATATAGCTGTGGCGTCGGAGGAGGGGATGTTGGTGAATCAGCATCTTGGCGAAGCAGCGCGGGTTATTATTTTCGCGCAGGACGACGACACTCCCTCCGGTTTCAAATATGTGGAGACCCGCAAGACTCCTGAGCCGGGTGCTGGTTCGGCGCGTTGGGCGGATCTTGCAGACGTCCTGCACGACTGCCGCGCCTTTTTGGTGTCGGCTGCCGGCCCTATGCCAAAGCGAACCTTGGAAGAGCGGGGTGTGCGTGTCGTCGAGATGGAGGGTATGATAGAGGAAGGACTTACTGCTATCTTTAACGAAAATCCTTTGCCGGCTTCGTTGACGCGTCGTTTCACCAGTTGCGGCGGTTCCGGCTGCAAAGGTGCCGGCAACGGTTGCGGATAAGTCGTTTTGCTCAAAGTAAAATTTGGCCACCGTGCTACACGCCATCCCCAAGGCGGAGACGGGTGTTCCCTGATGCAGACTGAATCCTGCTGTCTCCATCCACACTCTTCGGGATAGAACAAAGGACTTATTCTGCAAATTTTGCGCAGACATTTTTCCGGCGTTGTGGCGCTCTTGAACTTTTAACATTTTGTCGAAAATCTCCGGCAAACTTTAACACCATGACATTCTTCACTCGTTTTAACGCCCGTCTTTTTACGCTCGCCGCCGCGTTCGCGCTTACCGCCGCAATCGCTGCCGCGCCATTCGCCGCCGCACAGGCGGCTCAACCGCCCGCCTTCGCCGCGCCCGCCACTCCCGCGCCGGACACCGCCGCCCTCGCCGCAATCACGCCCGCAAAATATCCCGACGCCGATCATGTCATCGTGGACAGTGCCACCTTCACGCGCTACGCCGCCGACGGCTCCAGCCGCACCCACGACACCACCCTCTACAAAGTGCTCACCGAAAAAGGCCGCCGCGAACTGCGCACCCGCTCCTTCTCCTACAACGCCTTTTACGAAAATTTCCAAATCGCCTCCGTCCGCATCCTCAAACCCGACGGCACCGCCGTCTCCGTGGACATCGCCGCCAACTCCAAGGAAATGATAGACCGCTCCATGATGGGCGCGAACATCTATGACCCGAACGACAAAGTCGTCTCCCTCGCGCTCCCCGCCCTCGTAGTGGGCGACGCCGTGGAAATCGTCTTCGATCGGACCGTCAAGCATTCCTACATGGCGAACACCTTTTTCGACTTGCCGAC